>CAZMBT010000005.1:11646-16133 GCA_964564395.1 uncultured Alkalilacustris sp. | reverse complement strand
GTCATGCAGCGTGGCATGATCGAGGACCCGGCCCGCCCCGCTGGCGGTGGCATTGGCACGCGGGTTCGGCCAGGCATCGCGCGGCGCCACCAGCCGCATCCGGTCCAGCCCGAAATTGAGCATGGCGCGCGCGCTGGCGCCGATATTCTCGCCCATCTGGGGACGCACGAGGATGAAGGCGGGGCCGGACGCCTGCCAGTGGGGTGCATTGCCGGACATCGGATACTCCTGCTCTGGGCGCCGTTTAGGGCGGCACGGGGACAAGGGCAATGGGCAAGCCCTGCTTGTCGCGCCTGCAGGCGCAGGATAAGAGGGGGCCGCCAATCCAGAGGTCCGCCCGCCATGTCGCAGCCCGAACAGCCGCAGATCTACCTGATAGCTCCGCCGGTCTTTGACATGGCGCGATTTCCCGACACGCTGGCCGCGGTGCTGGACGCGGTGCCCGCGGCGTGCCTGCGCCTGGCCCCCGCCAGCCGCGACGAGGACGAAGTGGCGCGCGCCGCCGACGCGCTGCGCGACGTGGCCCATGCGCGCGACGTGGCCCTGGTGATCGAATCGCATCTGCTGCTGGTGGAGCGGCTCGGTCTCGACGGGGTGCACCTGCCCGACGGGGCACGCAATCTGCGCAAGGCGCGCAAGGCGCTGGGCAACGACGCCATTGTCGGGGCGTTCTGCGGCGCCAGCCGTCATGACGGCGTCACCGCCGGCGAGGCGGGCGCCGATTACGTGGCCTTCGGCCCGGTCGGAGCGACGCCGCTGGGCGATGGCACGCGGGCTGAAGAGGATCTGTTCGCCTGGTGGTCCGAGATGATCGAGATCCCGGTCGTCGCCGAGGGCGCACTGACGCCGGACATCGTGGCCCGTCTGGCCCCCGTGACCGACTTTCTGGCAATCGGCGAGGAGATCTGGCAGGCCGAGGATCCGATCGCGGCGCTGCGCAGCCTCATCGCCCCGCTGGGCTGACCGGATCGCCACCGGGTCCGGCCTCGCGGATGGCCGGCGCCCGCATCGGATCAACCGCCGTCACGACTGAACAGCCCCGCATCGGCCGCCGCGCGGCGCAGTGCCTGCGCCTTGTTGACCGTCTCCTGCCACTCGGCCTGCGGGTCCGAGTCCTGAACCACGCCGCCGCCGGCCTGGATGTAGAGCGTCTGATCCTTGACCACCGCGGTGCGCAGCGCGATGCACATGTCCATCTCGCCATTGGCGGCGAAATAGCCCACCGCCCCGCCATAGACGCCGCGCTTTTCGGGCTCCAGCTCGTCGATGATTTCCATCGCGCGCACCTTGGGCGCGCCCGACACCGTCCCGGCCGGCAACCCCGCCAGCAGCGCCGAGAGCGCGTCCTCGCCGTCGGCCAGCTCGCCGACGACATTGGACACGATATGCATGACGTGGCTGTAGCGCTCGATTATGAATTCCTCGGTCGGACGGACGGTACCGATCTTCGCGACCCGGCCGACATCGTTGCGCCCCAGATCGAGCAGCATCAGATGCTCGGCCAGCTCCTTCTCATCGGCCATCAGATCCGCTTCCAGCGCGCGGTCCTCATCGGGCGTGGCGCCGCGCGGGCGGGTGCCGGCGATCGGGCGGATCGTGACCTCGCCGCCGCGCAGCCGCACCAGGATCTCGGGGCTGGCGCCAACGACCTGAAAGCCGCCGAAATTGAAATAGAACATGAAAGGCGAGGGGTTCGTGCGGCGCAGGCTGCGATAGAGTGCGAAGGGCGGCTGCACGAAGGGCTGCGCCCAGCGCTGTGACGGGACCACCTGAAAGATGTCGCCGGCGCGGATATAGGCCTTGGCGCGCTCCACGGCGTCGACATAGGCGTCGAGGGTGAAGTTCGACACCGCCTCGGCCATCTGCGATTCCCCGCCAAGACCGCGCGCGCCATGTGCCGGCTGCCGGTCCAGATCACGGACAGCGTCCATCACCCGTTCGGCCGCACGGGCATAGGCCTCGCGGGCGGGCAGGCCCGGCTCATGCCAGGCGGGGGCGACGATGGTGACCTCGCCCTTGACACCGTCGAGCACAGCGATGACCGACGGGCGCATCAGCACGGCATCCGGCAGACCCAACGGGTCGGGGTTGACCTGCGGCAGATGCTCCACCAGCCGGATCATGTCATAGCCGAGATAGCCGAACAGCCCCGCCGCGATGGCGGGCATCCCCTCGGGCATGTCGATGCGCGACTCCGCGATCAGCGCACGCAGCGTGTCCAGCGGGGCGCCGTCGAGCGGCTCGAAGGCATCGGGGTCGAAACGCGCGCGCCGGTTGATGCGGCTCTTGTCACCATGGCATTGCCAGATGAGATCGGGCTTGAGCCCGACCACGGAATAGCGACCGCGCAGTTCGCCGCCCGTGACCGATTCCAGCATGAAGCTGTCGCGCCCGGCTTCGCCCAGCCGCAGCATCAGCGATACCGGCGTGTCCAGATCGGCGGCCAGCCGCGTGTGCACCAGTTGATTGCGCCCCTGCTCCCAGGCGGCGGCAAAGCTGTCGAAGGCCGGCGACAGGGTCGTCATGGTGCGGTCAGCGAAGCTGCGTGTGCACGGCGTCGATCGCGGACTGGTCGAGCGAGATACCGGCTTCGGATTCCAGACTGCGCGCATAGATCGTGAACAGATCCTGCGCCAGCGACTGGCGCGTCTGATCGGCGATGGCCTGCCGCATGCGGGCTAGGTCTTCGCTGCCCTCATCGGGCGGCAGCTTCGCATCGAGCGCGACCAGATGGGCGCGCGCATCGTCGGACAGCACCCGCACCTCGCCCTCCTCCATGTCGAAGACCTGTGTCATCAACTGCGGCGGCGCGTCATCGATGAAGGCATCGCGGGTCATCGCCTCGAACCGCTCCGGCAGCACGTCCAGCTCATCGATGGGCATACCCGCCTGCAGGTCGTCGCGTATCCGCTCGGCCTGATCGAGCAGCTGCGCACGGATCTGTGCGCGCTCCCAATCCTCGATGACGCGCACGATCACATCATCGAAAGGCTCCGGCGCCGGGGGCACGATCTCGTCGAGGCGCAGCGCGAACAACCCGCCATCGCCGAGCGACAGCGTCTCGGGGAAATCGTCGAGCTCGACCTGTTCGGCGGCGCTGCGAAAATCGGGGTAGCCGGCGATCCCCTCGCGCATCCCGTCGCGGTAATCGATCTGGCCCAGCTCCATGTCGGTCTCGTCGGCCAGCTCCTCAAGCGTGGCACCACCAGCCAGCAGATCCTCGTAATCATCGAGCTGCTGCGCGACGACCCGGCGCGCGCGATCGCGCGCCAGCTCCTCGCGCAATTCCTCACGCGCCTGTTCGAACGGCGTCTCCTGCGCCTGCAAGACGGCATTCATGCGAAACAGCGCCGGCCCCAGAGGCGTATCCACCGGCCCGACGACGCCGGGCTGATCGAGTTCGAACACCGGCTCGGCCGCTGCCCCCAGCGCCTCACGCGTGACATCGCCCATGTCGGTATCGGCCAGGTCCAGCCCCCGCTCGGCGACGATATCAGCGAAATCCGCCTCGCCGGCGTCAATGCGCGCCATCGCATCCTCGGCGGCGTCGCGGTCATCGAAGATCAGCCGCTCCACGAGGCGGCGCTCGGGCTGGCGGAATTCGTCGGCGCGGTCCTCATAGGCGTCGCGCAACGCCTCCTCGTCGAGCTGGACATCGTCCATGATCATCTCGGGCGTCACCCATGCATAGGTGATGCGCCGCGCCTGACCGCGGGTGTAGTCGTCGATATTCTCGTCGTAGAAGTCTTGCAGCTGGCTGTCGGTCGGGGCCGGGATCGACTCTTCAAGCAGGTCGCTGTCAAGCGTGATCAGGCTGAAACTGCGCCGTGCGCCGATATAGTCGAGCAGCGTCTCGGTATAGGTCTGCGGCGTTCGCATGCCTCCCAGAACCGCTGTCTGCAGGATGTCGCGCGCGATATCGAGACGGATGTCGTCCTCGAACTGCGATTCCGAGATGCCCTCATGCTGCAGGGCGCGCCGGTAGGCTTCGCGATCGAAACTGCCGTCGAGCCCGCGAAACGACC
Organism: uncultured Alkalilacustris sp.; assembly: GCA_964564395.1. Classification (GTDB taxonomy): domain Bacteria; phylum Pseudomonadota; class Alphaproteobacteria; order Rhodobacterales; family Rhodobacteraceae; genus Alkalilacustris. The sequence goes on along the minus strand of CAZMBT010000005.1, from coordinate 12,108 downwards.
CCATCGCGGTGATCTCGCGCGCGACGATCTCGTCGCCGACCGAGATGCCGAGCTGTATCGCTTCATTCTCCAGTGCCGCTATCGTGACCAGCCGGCGCAGGATCTCGCGGTCCACACCGGCCTCGCGCAGATCCTGCAGGCTGACCGCCTGTCCGTGTTCGGCCTGGGTGGCGCGCTGTTCCTGCTGCAGGGCGCGGGCATAGTCGTCCACGCGGATCTCGCGGTCGCCGACCGAGCCGATCGAGCGCACCTGCCCGCCGAAGCCATCGACTCCGAACCCGGCGAGGCCGATGATCAACAGGCCGAGGATGATCCAGACGAAGATGTTCGCCGTCTTGCCTTTGGACTTGACCATGATGTGTTCGCTCTGTTCCTGACTGCTCGCGGGCACGCCCGTCGTGTCTACGCGCCCGTCGTGTCTAAGCGCTGAGCGCAGTTGGGGCAAGCGTTCAGGGCCTCCAG
>CAZMBT010000005.1:0-11546 GCA_964564395.1 uncultured Alkalilacustris sp. | reverse complement strand
CGCCCGTCGTGTCTAAGCGCTGAGCGCAGTTGGGGCAAGCGTTCAGGGCCTCCAGTCAGCCAGACGCGCTACCAGCCGCGATATCCCGTCGCCGTCGGCATTGGCGAAGGCAATGCGCATCTGACTCGCCCCCGCAGCATCGCCCTCGGGCATGAACATCGTGCCCGGCAGCATCAGCACACCCGCCTCGCGCACGAGGCGCTGCGCCAGTTCGGGCGACGCCATCGGGTGGGGGTGTTCGACATAGGCGAAATAGGCCCCGGCCCCGAGCAGGCGCCAGCCCTGCAGCCCGTCCATCTGTGCGCGCAGCGTCGCGCAGCGCTGCAGGATCTCGGCGCGTTCCCCGGCCAGCCAGTCGGCAAGGTTTCGCAGCCCCCACAGCGCGGCATGCTGGCCGATCTGCGGCGGACAGATCGCCACGGTATCGAGAAACTTCTCGACCTGCGACAGCCGGGGAACGGAGGCGGCAATGGCGCCGACGCGGTGACCGGTCAGGCGGTAGGCCTTGGAGAAGGAGTAGAGATGGATCAGCGTGTCATCCCAGTCGGGATCGGCGAACAGGGTGTGCGGCGCACCGTCGGCAGCGTGAAAATCACGGTAGGTCTCGTCGACGATCAGCGCCAGCCCCCGGCTGCGGGCTAGGTCGCGGAACGCTGCGATCAGGGCGGGCGGATAGGCGACGCCGGCCGGGTTATTGGGGCTGACCAGAACGATCGCGCGGGTGCGCTCCGTGATGCGCTGCGCTGCGGCGTCGGGGTCGGGCAGCAAATCGCCCCCCGTCGGCAGAGGCACGGCCCGAAGCTGCGCCATGTCGAGCCACATCTTGTGGTTGAAATACCAGGGCAGTGGCAGGATGACCTCGTCGCCCGGCGCGGCCAGAGTGGAGACTGCGGCGCAGAACGCCTGGTTGCAGCCCGCGGTGATGGCGATCTGTTCCGGCGCGACGTCGCCTTGATAAAGCGCGCTCATGCGCGACGCCAGCTCGGCGCGCAGCGGCGGCAGCCCCAGCACCGGACCGTAAAGATGGGTGGAGGCATCGTCGCGAACAAGCTGCGCCATATGCGCGCGCAGCGCCTCGGGCGGGGCTGCGACGGGGGCCGCCTGGCTGACATTGATCAACGGGCGATCAGGCGGAAAGGTCACCCCTTCGAGCCAGCGCCGGGCCTCCATGACGGGCGGTGGAAACGTCGCGGCCATGGCCGGGGAAAGCGGGCGCATCACGCCCGCCTCGCCCTGAGCCGGTGCCGGCCCTCAGGTGCCACGGAACGGCTCGACATATTGCAGCGCCATATCCCACGGAAAGAAGATCCAGGTGTCCTGGCTGACCTCAGTGACGAAGGTATCGACCATGTCCCGGCCCTCGGGCTTGGCGTAGACCGTCGCGAAATGGGCCTTCGGATAGAGATCGCGCACCAGTTCGAGCGTCTTGCCGGTGTCAACCAGGTCGTCGACGATCAAGATCCCGCTTCCGTCGCCAACGACCTCGCTGTCGGGGGCCTTGATCAGCCGCGGCTCGGTCTGCTCCTGCCAGTTGTAGGACTTGACCGAGACGGTATCGACGACGCGGATATCCAGCTCCCGGCTGACGATCATGGCGGGGGCCATACCGCCGCGTGTGACCGCGACCACGGCCTTCCAGCCGCCATCGACCGGCCCCATCCCGTCCAGCCGCCACGCCAGCGCGCGACTGTCGCGATGCAGCTGATCCCAGCTGACATGAAACCCCTTTTCGTGCGGCAGCCGATCGGTCATGGTCAGCGCTCCGTTGCGGCGGGGCCGGCGGGCTTGTGGATGTCGGGCGCATCCACCGCCTTCATGCCCACGACGTGATAGCCCGCATCGACGTGATGCACCTCGCCGGTCACGCCCGACCCCAGATCCGACAGCAGGTAGAGCGCGGACTTTCCGACATCATCAATGGTCACGTTGCGCCGCAGCGGCGAGTTCAGCTCGTTCCATTTCATGATATAGCGGAAATCGCCGATCCCGCTGGCCGCGAGGGTCTTGATCGGGCCGGCCGAAATGGCATTGCAGCGAATCCCGTCCTTGCCCAGATCCTCGGCGATGTAGCGCACGCTCGCCTCCAGCGCGGCCTTCGCCACACCCATCACGTTGTAATGCGGCATCACCTGTTCGGCGCCGTAATAGGTCATTGTCAACAGACTGCCGCCATCGGGCATCAACCGGGCCGCGCGCTGACAGACCGCCGTGAAGGAATAGACCGAGATATCCAGCGTGGCCTGAAAATTGGCGCGGCTGGTGTCGACGTAGCGGCCGCGCAATTCGCCCTTGTCGGAATAGCCGATGGCATGCACCACGAAGTCGATCCGCCCCCAGGCCTTTTCCAGATGTGCGAAGAGCGCATCGAGCGACGCGCTGTCGGACACGTCGCATTCGACCACCTCGGTCGCGCCGAGCTTCTGCGCCAGCGGGTCGATGCGCTTCTTCAGGGCCTCGCCCTGATAGGAGAGGGCAAGCTCCGCCCCGGCATCCGCGCAGGCACGCGCGATGCCCCAGGCGATGGACTTGTCATTGGCCACACCCATGACGAGCCCGCGTTTTCCAGCCATGAGTTCTGTTGACATCAGGGGCTCCTCGGCCATGTTCCGCTGTGCGACGTGCTGTAGGCGATCCGGCCCGGAGCATCAAGAGTGACGCACCCCCGCCCCGGCCCTGCCGGGCACCGGGCGTGAGAGCATATCATGGGAGACAGGGCATGGGCGAACGCAGCGGCATATTCGCAGGGGAAGATCCGTTCGAGATCGCCCGCGCGTGGCTGGCCGAGGCCGAAAAGCACGAGCTCAACGATCCCGACGCGATCGCGCTGTCGACGGTGGATGCCGACGGCATGCCGAATGCGCGCATGGTCCTGCTCAAGAAGATCGAGGCGGATGCTTTCGTGTTCTATACCAACTACGAGTCGGCCAAGGCGCGCGAGATCGAGAATGCCGGCAAGGCCGCGTTCGTGATGCACTGGAAATCGCTGCGCCGCCAGATCCGGGTGCGCGGCACGGTCGAACGCGAGGACAGCGCAAAGGCCGATGCCTATTTCGCCAGCCGATCGCTGAAATCGCGGCTCGGCGCCTGGGCGTCACGGCAATCGCAACCGCTGGAGTCCCGCGGTGCGCTGATGGCCGAGGTTGCGCGGGTTTCGGCCCGGCACGGGCTGAACCCGCCGCGCCCGCCCTTCTGGGGCGGCTACCGCATCTGCCCGCTCGAGATCGAGTTCTGGGCCGACGGCGCCCACCGGCTGCATGACCGGTTCCGATGGCGGCGGGCGCGCCCGGGACAGGACTGGGAGGTCTGCCGCCTCAGCCCATAGAATGACGTATTTGTCATGAATCATTTGCTCTTGAATATCCGCCCCCCGCGTCGGACAACTGCAGGTGTGGGGATGATGGGGCCGTACAGCCCAGGGTAGTCGAGATGCAAGATATGGCGAGTCAGTTTTCATCACAGCAGATTGTCGCGGGAACGGTTAAGTGGTTCGACACGAAGCGCGGTTTCGGCTTCATCATTCAGGATGCCGGCGGCGCGGATATTCTGCTGCATGCCAACGTGCTGCGCAATTTCGGGCAGAGTTCGGTCGTCGAGGGCGCGCGAATCGAGGTCACGGTGGAACCCAGCCAGCGCGGCCTCCAGGCGGTTGCCGTGCGCTGCATCACACCGCCCGAGATGGATTCCATCGAAGGCTTCGAAGATCTGCGCGACATCAGCGCCGAAGAATTGCACGCGCATCCGCTCGAACCGGCGCGGGTGAAGTGGTTCGATCGGACCAAGGGCTTCGGCTTCGCCAATGTTTTCGGACGCCCGGAGGATGTCTTCATCCATATCGAGGTGCTGCGCCGCTGCGGCTTTGCCGATCTGCAGGCGGGCGAGGCGATCGCAGTGCGGGTGATCGATGGTGCGCGCGGAAGGCTGGCGCTTCTGGCCGCGCCGTGGGATGATGCGGCCTGGGACGAAGTGGACGGCGGCAACGAGGCATAGGCTCATGATCCGGTATCGCGCTTTGTGCGCAGCTTTCGTGGCGGCGTTGCTCTTTGCGGCCTCGGTCGCAGATGCGGCCTGCCGCGAAGATGTCGTGCAGCTGCGCGGCGATTGGGGAGAGGCGCGGTTCACCGTCGAGATCGCCGATACCGAGGAAACCCGCGCCCGGGGCCTGATGCATCGCACCGACCTTCCCATGGGGGCGGGCATGCTGTTCATCTATGACGAACCGGGCCGTGCCAGCTTCTGGATGCGCAACACGCTGATCCCGCTCGACATGCTCTTCGCCGATGAGCGCGGGCAGATCACGCGCATCCATCATGAGGCGCAGCCGCATGACGAGACCCCGATCGATGGCGGAGATGACGTGCTGATGGTCCTCGAGATCAATGGCGGCCTCGCCGCCCGGCTCGGCATCACCGAAGGCAGCGCGCTGCGGCATCCGAGGCTGGATGACGACCGCGCGCTATGGCCGTGCGACTCCCGCTGACAGGGACCTGAAGGCCGGAGGCCCGGTTCCCACCCACGATGATGCGCCGCGTGGGACGCGGGCGGCCCTGGCCCCCCCGCGGCGCGAGGCGCTTGCTTGGCACGCCGGCGGCGCGGCGCCGCAGGCGGGGCGAACCCGATCCGGCGCGCCAATGATGCCGCAAACCGTTTCTTAGCGACTCACCCCTAAGACGACCGGGAGTTCGTGTCCCGCGAAGGGGATGACCATGCCTGATGTCGCTTGCCACGTTCCCGGCAAGGCGAATGACCGTATCTCCGTGCAGGTGCCGCAAACGGCATGCGCGACGTTGGAACGGACGGGCGCGGCACCTTCAGTCAGCGGGGACTCGGCCGACCTGAATCCGGGGTGCGGCGCGCGCAGGCAGGGCGCTCCGGTTGACGCGTACAAACCGGAGGCATCGTCATGAAGCAAATACTTTCCCGCAGGCTGAGCCTGTCGCAGAAGCTGATCCTGCCCAGCCTGGGCGTCCTGCTGGTTGCGCTTGCCGCATTGTCGGTGATGACGTTCCTCGATCAGCGTCGCAATCAGATGACCGAGGCGGAGCACCTGAAGGAAGTGACGTTGCGGGTCCTGGCAAACAGCGTGTCCAACACCCACTACACCTTCAGCTTCGGCACGTCACCGCAAGGCATGCTCACCGATGTGGTCTGGCCTGAAATACCTGGTTTCGAAGGCCATGGGTTGGTGGACAATGTCGGCGCGCAAACCGGTGAAACCGCCACCATCCTGCGACGCGACGCGCAAAGCGGCGAGTTTGTCCGCGTCACCACGAATGCGCTGCGCCCCGACGGCACGCGCGCGGTCGGGACCACGCTTGACCCCGACGGGCCGGTCAAGCCGGCGCTGCTGCGCGGGGAAACGTATATCGGCCGTGCCGACATTCTCGGCGTGCCGTATATCGCCGCCTATGTCCCGGTCCACAACGTCACCGGTGAGGTGGTCGGCGCGCTTTATGCCGGGGCCGAGCTGTCAACCATGAACGCGGTGCTTCAGGCTGCGGCGATACGCGCGTTCGCTCTCGCGGCGGTCATTCTTCTGATCGCCGGCGCTGCGCTGTGGCTGACCGTCCGGCGCAATCTGCGGCCGCTGAACGCGCTCGCTGCCGCGATGCGCAGGATTGCTGACGGCGAATACGGCTGCGACGTTCCCGCCACGCATCTGCCCGATCAGATCGGCACCATCGCGCGCGCATTGTCCGATCTGCGCGACGGGCTGGAACAGGCCCGCACCGATCGCGCGGAGGCCGGCGCGCAGACCGAGCAACGCGCCGCCTTCTTCACCGAGATGGGGCGCAACCTCGCCGCGCTGTCCGCAGGCGATCTGCGAATCCGAATGGACGCCTCCGGCTGGTCCGCGCTGGACGACGCCACGCGCGCGCTTGCGGATGATTTCAACAAACTGGCCGGAAGCTTCGCCGCCATCATCGACGAGGCACGCTCGAGCGCCGATACCGTGCGCGGCGCCGCAGCACAGCTGGCCGAGGGCGCGGGCGAAATGTCGCAACGCGCCGAGACCCAGGCCGCGACACTGGAACAATCGGCCGCAGCCCTCGACGAGATGACCGCAAGCGTGAAATCCGCCGCCGACAAGGCGGGGGAAGCCGACAGCACGGTGGGCACAGTGCGCCGCGAGGCGGAGGAAAGTCGCTCCGTCGTCAGCGCCACGGTCGAGGCAATGTCGAAGATCGAGGCCAATTCGGGACAGGTCAGCCAGATCATCGGCGTGATCGACGACATCGCGTTCCAGACCAATCTGCTCGCCCTGAATGCCGGCGTCGAGGCGGCGCGCGCGGGCGAAGCGGGGCGCGGCTTTGCCGTCGTCGCCTCCGAGGTGCGCGCACTGGCACAGCGCGCTTCCGGATCCGCGCAGGAAATCAAGGAATTGATATCGAAATCGGGACCGCAGGTGCAGGAAGGGGTGACCCTTGTGGGCCGCACCGGCGATGCGCTGGTGCGCATCACCGAACGCGTGTCCGAAATATCGACGCTGGTCTCCGACATCTCCGCATCCTCGCGCGAACAATCGGACGGCCTGCAGGAGATCAATGATGGGGTGAATCAGCTGGACCAGGTGACCCAGCAGAACGCGGCCGCGCTGGAGCAATCCACCGCATCGTCGCAACAGCTGCACCATGAGGCCGAACGGCTGAGCACGGCGCTGGGCCGCTTCGTCACGGCAGGAACCGACGCGCAGCCGCAACCGAAGGCGCACGCGAACCCGGGTCCAACGACACCGGCCGACACCCCCGCACCCGCCAGCCCGCGTATGACAGCCGCGGGCGGCGACACCGCCGGTCAATGGGCCGACTTCTGAAGGCCGTACCGTTTCCGTACCGTCAAGGCGTGCGCAGCGCGCCATGACGACCCACCCGACTCCCCGGCCGAGACCGGCAAACGTACCTATGCACCGCGCGGGGCCACGAACCCGACACGACACGACCGGCACCACCTTCCGGGCTGCGTCGCCGCCCGCGACGCGCCCCGCGACGTCCGGCCTGCGCCATGTTGCCATTCCGTCGCTTTGCCGCAACTCTGGGCAGCGACGCGAGAACGGGAGGAAGCATGGCTATGATGATGGACGCGGACGCGCTGCATGACTTCATGCACGACCAATTCCCGCAGGTCGCCGGAGACTTCGCCATCGAAGCGCTGTCACCGGATGGGGTGACGGTGCGGCTGCACGTCACGCAAAAGCATCTGCGCCCGGGCGGCACCGTGTCGGGGCCATCGATCTTCGCGCTCGCCGATGTCTCGATCTACTTCGCGGTGCTGTCGCGTATCGGCCCCAGGGCGTTGGCGGTCACCACGAATTGCGCCATCGATTTCATGCGTCGCCCGGCGGCCGCCACCGACCTGCTGTGCGAGGCGCGTCTGCTCAAACTCGGACGGGTGCTCGCCGTCGGGGACGCGCTCATCCGGTCCGAAGGCACAACGGAACCCGTGGCACGCGCCAGCCTCACCTACTCGATCCCGCCCAGCGACTGACCGCCGCAACGCTGCAAGCGGATCGCGGCTTTCACGGCCGGGCATACCCCCGCGGCCGGCGCCCGGCGCCGCGCATGCGGCGCCCCAGCGAATGGCGCGCGGCGCACAGCGCCGCTCCGCAAGGTCACATCTGCGCGCCCGTCAGCCCCGCGCATAGGGATCGCGCGGCGCCCGCTCCTGCGACAGCGTGTCCCGCGTGTGCTCTGTGAGCTCGATCAGCGCATCGGCCAGATGACCCTGATCGATCGCCCTGTCCCCGCGTGCCACCCGGATCCGATGCGCCTGCATCAGAACCTGCGCATGGGTCAGCCCCGCTGGCGGTTCGAAGCGATAGGAAGCAAGCTCGATCAACAGGCCGAGCGGGTCGGTGAAATAGATCGAGTCCATGAAGCCGCGATCCTTCGGGCCGCTATGCGAGATGCCACGCTCATCGAGTCGGGTGACGATCTGGCGAAAGCTCACCTGCGACACGGAAAATGCCAGGTGATGCACGCATCCCGGATCGGTCGGGGTGCGTCGCGGGTCCGGTGTGCGATCCTCGCGGGTGAAGATCGTGATCAGCCGCCCGTCGCCCGGATCGAAATAGAGGTGACTCTCGGCCGGGACATCGAGGTTGGGCTGCTCGAAGATGAAGGGCATGCCCAGCACACCTTCCCAGAAATCGATCGAGGTCTGCCGGTCGGCGCCCGTGATGGTGATGTGATGCACACCCTGGCTCTGGATCTTGCGCATGGTTCTGCTCCCTTCGCGACAGCTTCCAGTATGCATCCGAACGTGCCACGCACAAAGTGGCGCCCGCGCGCAGGCCCTCTGCGGCACCGCACGCCGTGAGCACAGCGCAGTCAGCCCGGCGCCGTGCCTTGCGCCGCCGGCGCGGCACCGTCGGCAAGTCCCGCGCGTACCTGCGCCTCGCAATGCGACGCCAATGCCTTGCGCCCGCCGAAATCCCGGACCGGCACCGGATCGTGAAACACCACCTCGGCGCGGCCATGGCGGCGCTGCGCGAGCACGCGCAGAAGATGCCCGCCGAAGGTCATCGTCCCCCACCAGCCGTAGAACCGCGCATCCATCCCATGCGGAGCATGGTAGCGGATCGTAACCGGCTGCACATGCAGGACCGTATCCAGGCCATGCGCGAAGAATGCAGCAAACAGCGTGGTCTTGAACGGCAGCACGCGCAGCCCGTCCGTGCTGGTGCCCTCGGGGAAGAAGACCAGCCGGTGTCCGGCGCGCAGCCGCGCTTCGAACAGCAAGGTCTGTGCACGCGCTTCGCGACCGGATCTGTTGATGAAGACCGTCCCGGTCGCCCGCGCCAACCAGCCGATTCCCGGCCACCCCGCCACCTCGGATTTTGCGACGAAGTAGACCCGTTCGAGCGCGTTGAGCGCAAAGATGTCGAGCCATGAGGCATGATTGGCCACCAGCGCCCCTGGGCTGCGCATCGGTGTGCCGATCACGCGCAGCCGCATGCCCAGGATCAGGAATGCCGCGCGGCATACCCCCAATGTGATCCATGGTGTGATCGGCCGATGCAGCCCGCATAGCGGCCGCTCGATCAACCGGACCAGAAGCATCAGCATCAAGCCGCCATAGGTCACCAGCCCCAGCACCCCCCCCCGCAGCAGCGCACGCACCCACCCCAGGGGACCGACGGCAGGCATCGGCGGCGGCACGTCCGAAGTCCACGTCGTGCTCATTGCGCGGCGCGGTTTCGGGTGTAGTAGGCGCGATGGCGCTGCGACATGCGGTGGGCATCCATCAGAAGGCACACATCGACGGTGTTGAAGGCCGTATCGATGAAGGCCCCCTCGCCCACCACGCCACCGAGTCGCAGATACGCCTTCACGAGCGGTGGCAGCGCCAGCACCGCGCGACGACGGTCGATCTGCTCCGGCTCCAGCAGATCCATGCGCTGAAAATGCGATGCCTTCGCGCGCACGCGCAGCGGCGGCGGGGCCAGATGAAAATGGTGCAGATAGGCCAGGGGCTGACGCAGCGCCCCGGTGTCCGTACCGTGGAAGCTCGCCACCCCGAAAAGGATCTCGATATCACGCTCCAGAACATACTCCGCAAGGCCGGTCCACAGATGAAACATCGCGGCGCTGCCCCGATAATCGCGGTGCACGCAGGAGCGCCCGAGTTCGAGCAGCTTGCGCCCGCATCCGCGCAAGGCCGACAGATCGTACTCGTCATCGCAGTAAAAGCGCCCCATTGCGGCCGCGCGGTCCCCCGGGAGCATGCGATACACGCCGACGACGTGATCGCCGGGGTTGCGACGGTCATCCACCAGGATCAGATGGTCGAAATGCGGGTCGAAGGCATCCCGTTCGAGGCGCGCGTCGTGATCCACCAGCGGCCCGTCCCCGCCGAGTTCAGCGATGAACACTTCATAGCGCAGCCGCTGCGCGGCGCGCAGATCGGCTTCGCTCGTCGCGAGGCGCAGCGAGAAGTGAGGATCGTCCGCTTGCATGGGCCGCCTTGTTCATGCTCCCGCCGCCCCAATTATGGCAGTATAAGGGTCATTGCAACGAAGCCGCCGGACGCCACGGCTTGCAATCGGCGGTTGACTGCCGTCATAATCGGATGCTGCCTGATCAGAGGTCGAATACCGGCTCCAGCTCGATACGGGATCCGTCGATGAGCTTTTTCCCCGCCTCTTCGAAATTGACCGTGATCCGCACACCGACGACGGACTGCACCTGCCCCAGACCCCAATCGGGGCGTGCGGGGTGGCGTACCAACATGCCCGGCCCCAGCCCGGCATTCGAGTCGAGCATGCTCACCAGCGCCTCCGGAGACTGCCATGGATAACGCGCGTGCGCCCGATATCGCGGCGCTGGTCGGCGCCCGCATATGCCACGATCTGGCCGGGGTGCTCGGCGCGCTGGGCAACGGGATAGAAGTACTGGGCGAGGCCGGCGGGTCGGGCGCCGAACTCGAGATGGTCGCCGACACGGCGTGCGAGGCCCGGAACCGCCTCGCGATGCTGCGCATCGCCTTTGCGCCCGCGGACGACGCCGACTCCTTCGTCGCGCCGGCGATGCTGCGCAGTATCGCACAGGGGCTGCACGGGGCATCCCGGCTCACACTCGGCTGGACGCCCGCGGACACAGCCCTGCCGCGCCCCAGGGTGCGGCTGGCCGTATTGCTGGCCATGTGTACCGCCAGCGCCATGCCACGCGGCGCCACGCTGCACATCAAGGTCGATGCGGATGCGCTGGCCTTGCACGCGCAAGGCACGCGCTGCACGCTCGACCCTGCGCTGTGGGACTGTCTGGACGGGGCGTCTGCACCGCCGGTCACGCTGCGTCCGGCGCAGGTGCATTTCGCGGTCGCCGCGCAAGTGTTGCAGCACAGCGCGCGCGCGCTGTCCCTGCAACAGCCGGAGCCCGGCACGCTCGTGCTGCGCTGCTGAACGCGGTGTCATTCGCGCACGGTGCCGTCGCCGGTGACCAGATACTTGAAGCTGGTCAACTGCTCGGCGCCGACCGGGCCGCGGGCGTGCATCTTGCCGGTCGCGATGCCGATCTCGGCGCCCATGCCGAACTCGCCGCCATCCGCGAACTGCGTCGACGCATTGTGCATCAGGATCGCACTGTCGAGCCGGCCGAAGAAACGCTGCGCCGTCGCTGCATCCTCGGTCAGGATCGCTTCGGTATGCGAACTGCCATATTTGCGGATATGCGCGATCGCAGCATCGACATCGGAGACGATACGCACCGCGATGGTGCTGTCGAGAAACTCGCGACCGAAATCCGCCTCCTGCGCCGGCACAACTCCAGGTAGATTTTCCAACCCCTCAGCGGCACGAACCTCGACGCCGGCATCGATCAGATCGGCAATGATCCGCGCACCAAGGTCGCCGGCGATGCCCGCATGCAACAGCAGGCACTCGGCCGCACCGCAGATACCGGTGCGCCGCGTCTTGGCGTTGAGGACAACGCGCCGCGCCTTGGCCGGATCTGCCGCCGCATCGACATAGACATGGCAGATCCCCTCCAGATGGGCAAAGACCGGCACCCGCGCCTCGGACTGCACCAGCCCGACCAGCCCCTTGCCGCCGC
>CAZMBT010000004.1:0-30390 GCA_964564395.1 uncultured Alkalilacustris sp. | reverse complement strand
AACAGGCCATAGGCCTCCGACCAGCCGCCGGTCACGGTCAGCACGCGCGGCGCCAACCCTTCCCAGATGGCGGCGGCATCGTCGCCATAGGCCGCCTTGACCCACATGAGCAGACCGAGCCCCGGCGTCGAGGAGCGCGGGTCCTGAATCACGATGTCGAGATCGGAAGCGATGAGCTCCTCGAAGCTTCGCGGCGGCTCCGGCACCGCATCGCGATCATGCACGAAGGCGAAATAGCCCCAGTCATAGGGCAGGAACACCGGGTCGTTCCACGCCACCGGCATGTCAAATTCGGGCACTTCCAGCCCGTGCGGCGCGAACAGCCCGGTCTGCTTGGCCCGCGTCATCAGGTTCGTGTCCAGCCCCAGCACGACATCGGCGTCGGTGCGCGGGCCTTCGAGGCGCAGCTGCGCCAGGAGCGCCGCGCCGTCACCGGTCCCGCGCAGGTCCAGCCGGCAATCGCAGATCGCCTCGAAAGCCTCGGTGATCTGTGGTCCCGGGCCCCAGTCGGACACGAAGCTGTCATAGGTATAGACGGTCAGGGTAGGCTGCTCTGCCTGCGCTGCAGCGGTGGCACCGATGGAAAGCAGTCCCGCGGCAAGTAGGGGGTAGCGCATGGTATCCTCCATTTGCGACGGGCGGGGCAAGGGTGGAGGATGATCCAGACACCTTCCCTCCGCCGGTCTTAACCGGTTCAGGTTCAACGGGTTCGCGGGCACACCGCATCTCAGCCCTGTTTCAGGGCACCCCGAGGTACATTCGAAGTAACCCTCGCAACCGCCGGGCGCAAGGGTGACGCGTGCGATCAGTCGATGCGCAGGACGATCTTGCCCATATGCTGCGAAGTTTCCATGCGGGCATGGGCCGCATCCGCCTGCGCGAGCGGGAACTCCGAATCCATCACCGGCGCAATGCGGCCGCTGATCAGATGCGGCCAGACTTCGGCTTCCACCGCCGCCGCAATTCGTGCCTTGGCGAGATCGGATTGCGGCCGCAGGGTACTGCCCGTCAAGGTCAACCGCCGGGTCATCAGCGGCGCAAGGTTCAGCGTTACCTTCGGTCCCTGCAGAAAGGCGATCTGAACGAGCCGGCCGTCATCCCCCAGCGCCTTGAGGTTGCGCGGGATATATTCGCCGCCCACCATGTCGAGGATGATGTCCGCGCCACCCTCGGCCCGCAGCACCTCGACGAAGTCCTCCTCGCGGTAATTCAGAGCCCGCGCGGCGCCGAGCCGTTCGCACAAGGCGCATTTTTCCGCGCTTCCGGCGGTGGCGAAAACCCGGGCGCCGTGCAGCGCGGCAAGCTGGATCGCCATCGTCCCGATGCCCGAGCTGCCCCCATGCACCAGAAATCGCTCTCCGGCCGACAGGCCGCCACGCTGAAACACGTTGGACCAGACGGTAAAGACGGTCTCGGGCAGGCAGGCCGCCTCCCGCAGCTCCATGCCCGCCGGTACAGGCAGCGCGTGGTCGGCGGGGGTGACGACATATTCGGCATAGCCGCCACCGGGCAGCAGCGCGCAGACGGCGTCACCCGGCTGCCAGCGCGCGACACCGGGGCCGACCGCAGCTACATGCCCCGCCGCTTCGAGCCCCGGCAGATCCGATGCGCCCGGCGGCGGGGCATAGGCGCCGGCGCGTTGCAAGGCATCGGGTCGGTTGACGCCGGCCCAGACCGCGCGGATGAGGATCTCGCCATGTCCCGGTTCGGGCACCGGGCGCTCAGCGGGCGTCAGAACCTCGGGGCCGCCGGGCGCGCTGATCTCGATGGCGCGCATCTTTGCAGGCAAGCTCATGCAGGGACCCGCGAATGGGCGTAATCCCAGTACAGCTCTCGTGCGCGCATCGTTACCGGAGTGTCCCGGAAATGCCGGTCATCCAGGCGGGCCACCGGCATGACCTTGGCAATGTTGCCCGTGATGAAGATTTCGTCGGCCTTGCGGAAATCCTCGACAGTAAGGCTGGTTTCGATGACGCGGACGCCGTCGGCCTGCAACAGCTTCATCACGCGCTGGCGGGTCAACCCGTTCAGGAAAGTGCCGTTGGGCACCGGGGTCAAGACTTCACCATCGCGCACCATGAAGACATTGGTCGACGCGGTTTCGGCGACATGGCCGTCCGCATCGAGCGACAGCGCGTTGTGGAACCCGCGCTTGCGCGCCTCGCCCATGATTCGGCCGTTATTGGCATAGAGCGATCCGGCCTTGGCCTCGGTCAGGGCCATATCCGGGCGCGGGCGACAGAAGGGCGACACGGTGAGCGAATAGTCTCCCGGCTGCGGCATCGGCATCGCCTCGATACAGATACAGAACGCGGTCGAATCGGGATCGAGATCGATCACGCCCGGCGAGCCATCGCGCGACCACATCATCGGACGCAGATAGAGGGCGGCATCGGGCGCGAAGCGCTTGCACCCTTCCTCCAGCAGACCCTGCACCGTCTCGGCATCGACTGGCGGCGTCATCCCCATGGCATGCGCCGATCGGATTATCCGTGCGCTGTGCAGGTCCAGATCCGGGCGCACGCCCTCGAACTGGCGCGCACCGTCGAAAATCTGGCTGCCCAGCCACGCGACATGGTCCGCAGCGCGAATGACCGGGGCATTCCCGTCGTGCCAAGCACCTTCGAACCACGTAACGACTTCGTTGCTGATTGCCACGCCTGACCTCCACGGCTGATACGACGCAAGACTGCGCCGTCGGCCGGCAAGGGTCAAGTCGTCGGCGGGTCAACTCCCGCGATCGTGCTGTCCGGGCAGATCCGGCGGGGCGGTGGGCGTCTGCGGACGCATCCGGTCGAAAAGTCTTTCGGGCACGCTCAGCAACGGACCGAGCACGGGATTTCGCTGCGCCGCGCCCTTGATCCGTTCGAACTGCATGACATCGTCGATGCGCCGCTCCAGAAACTCCCGCGTCGCCTGATTGGCCGGGCTCGTATCGTTGAGCCAGACCAGGAACGTCGCAGAATAGACACCGGCAAGCGTCGCACGCTTGGTATACCAGTTGAGATCCTGCGACTCGTCGCCAAGCGCCGTCCAGACATGATCCACCGTCTCGAAGATCATCTGCGCCCCGTCGGCCGCGTATTGTGGCAAGGCGAAGAGCGTCGCGGCACGCCGCGCAGCTTCCTTGTCCTCGATCGCATCGAGCCGGATCTGCACGGCAACCGCGATCCGGTCGCGAAACCGCAGATGCGACAGATCCTCCTGTTCGAGCCGCGCACGCATGCGCGCATCGCCGCGCCGATGAAAGGCCCGCGCCATGTCCACGGGCCCCCGCGGGAAGGCCGCGCGCGCCAGCGCCGGGTCGATGCCGGTTTCCGCGATGGCCCCGCGCAGCGCCGTCTCGCTCCAGCCGTCGAAGGGCACATGCGCGAGTGCCGTGTCCAGCAGGGCTTCGCGAACAGCGTCGAGCGAGGTCGGGGTCTTCGTCATCTCGGGCCTCCGCAGCGGTGTCTGGACAGGCGGCGTCGGCTCTGGTAAGCGCATCGCTCCTGCATCTTGTTTCAACTCTAGCTCGGAAAGGTGGTGAAGACCACATGCAGGTCAGTGTTCGTGACAACAACGTCGATCAGGCGCTGCGCGCGCTGAAGAAGAAGCTTCAGCGTGAAGGCGTGTTTCGGGAGATGAAACTGCGGCAGCAGTTCGAGAAACCGTCCGAAAAGAAGGCACGCCAGAAGGCGGAGGCGATCCGCCGCGCGCGCAAGCTCGCGCGCAAGAAGGCGCAGCGCGAGGGGCTCCTCTAACCCCCTCGGCGTTTCACAACCCGATCCGGCCCCGCGGCACCCTGCCGGCGGGGTCGTATTCGGTCAAGCGTTGCAAAAGGTTTCGTGATGCCCTATCAGCCCACGCCGGACATGGCGAAGGCTCCACAATGACGCAGACCGACGACACCGCCGAGATCGCGCAGCTTTTCGAGGACTGGAATGCGGCGCTCGCGACCCGTGATCCCGAAGTGGTGGCCGATCTTTACGCACCGGACGCGGTTCTGCTGCCCACCCAGTCCAACACGCTGCGGCGCGACCGCGCGGCCATCGTCGACTATTTTCGCGACTTCCTTGCAAGCGCACCGCAAGGACGCGTTACCGATGCCACGGCACGGCATCTGGGCGATATCGCAGTGTATTCGGGAGCCTATGTCTTCACCCTGACCGATGCGACCGGGACCAGCGATGCGCCGGCGCGATTCACTTTCGTCTACCGCCGCGATCCCGAGGGTTGGCGCATAATCGAGCATCACTCATCGCTCATGCCCGAGTGACGTTCACAGCGGCAGGGCGGTGGTGCGAAACACCGTGCGCAGCGCAAAGGACGACTGCATCTGAACGACATGCGGCAGGCGCGCCAGGTGCTGACGGTGAATGCGCGCGAAATCCTCGGTGTCGATCGCGATCACCTTGAGCAGATAATCCGCGCTGCCGGCCATGAGGTGGCATTCAAGCACGTCGGGGACGCGGGCCACCGCCTTCTCGAACGCTTCGAGCACCTCATCCGCCTGGCCCGACAGGGTGATCTCGACGAAGACCGTTGTGGGGCGGCCCATCCGTCGTGCATTCAACAGCGCGACATAGGAATCGATCAGCCCCGCTTCCTCCAGCCGTTGCACCCGCCTGTGACAGGCCGAAGGCGAGAGGTTGATGCGCTCGGAAAGCTCGATATTCGAGATACGACCCTGCTTCTGCAACACGGCGAGAATCCGCAAATCGGTCGTATCCGGCTGCAAGGCGCAACTTCCTTCTGCAAGTGAGGAGATTACTCGAATTTCCTAGCACATGGATGGTGAATCACCAGCGAATTTTTCAATGCAATTCGTAGCCATACGCGGCAAGCTGTCGCCAACGGAGGAGGAGACGTCATGAAGATCGGATGCCCGACCGAAATCAAGCCGCAGGAATTTCGCGTGGGGCTGACCCCCAACGCCGCGCGCGAGGCCGTCGCCCACGGCCATGAGGTCATCGTTCAGTCGGGCGCCGGGGCGGGCGCGGGATTCACCGACGACGACTACCGGGGCGCCGGCGCCGGCATCGCCGACAACGCCGCCGAGGTGTTCGATACCGCCGAGATGATCGTCAAGGTCAAGGAGCCCCAGGCGGGCGAACGCCGGATGCTGCGCGCCGGGCAGCTGCTGTTCACTTATCTGCACCTCGCCCCCGATCCGGAGCAGACGCGCGACCTGCTGCAAAGCGGCGTGACGGCCATAGCCTATGAAACCGTGACCGACGAGCGGGGCGGTCTGCCGCTGCTGGCTCCCATGTCCGAAGTCGCCGGGCGCCTGGCGCCGCAGATGGGCGCCTGGACGCTGCAGAAGGCCAATGGCGGTCGCGGGGTCCTGATGGGCGGCGTTCCGGGGGTCGGACCCGCCAGGGTGGTCGTGATCGGCGGCGGCGTGGTCGGCACGCACGCGGCGCGTATCGCGGCGGGGATGGGCGCGGATGTGACCGTGCTCGACCGGTCGCTGCCGCGATTGCGCTATCTGGACGACACCTTCGGCGCCATGTTCCGGAACGGCTACTCCTCGGCCGGGCTGCTCGCCGAGCTTCTGCCCGAGGCCGACATGATCATCGGGGCGGTGCTGATTCCCGGCGCCGCAGCCCCGAAACTGATCGACCGCGCACAGCTTTCGCAGATGAAGCCGGGGGCGGTTCTGGTCGATGTGGCCATCGATCAGGGCGGCTGCTTCGAGACGTCGAAGGCCACCACGCATCAAGACCCGATCTATGATGTCGACGGCATCATGCATTACTGCGTGGCCAACATGCCGGGTGCGGTGGCACGCACCTCGACCATCGCGCTCGGCAACGCCACGATGCCGTACATGCTGGCACTGGCCGACAAGGGATGGCGGCAGGCCTGCGAGGACGATCCGCATCTGCTCGCCGGGCTCAACACGCATGCAGGGCATCTGACCTATTACGCGGTGGGCAAGGCGCTCGGCATCGACGTGCTGTCGCCCGCCATGGCGTTGCGGGTCTGAGGGCCGATCACGCGGCCGTGGCTTTACAAGCGGACGAATCACGTCAGCATGCAGGCTTCCGCAACTGCAAGCGCGAGGACAAGGAATGGCTCACAAGACATATGATCCCTGGGACTGGGCCAAGGGATTCGGGTTCTCCCACGGAGTGGAGATTACACGCCCCGACCGCCTCCTCGAGGTTTCGGGGCAATGTGCCACCGGCCCCGATGGCAGCCCGCAGCACCCCGGCGACATGCGCGCGCAGATGGCGCAAGCAGTCGCAAATATCGAGGCGGTGCTGTCCGATGCGGGGCTGGGCGCTGCCGATGTGGTTCGCATCCGGGTCTTTTCCACTGATGTCGGCGCCACGCTCGAGGCGTGGGATGCACTGATCGGGCATTTCAACAATGCCGATTGCCGGCCGGCAGCAACGCTCGTCGGGGTGACTGCGCTGTTCCATCCCGAACTGTTGGTCGAGATCGAAGCCACCGCCGTCGGCTGATCTGCGCCGGGCGATTGCCCTTTCGTACCCGGCGCGGTAACGCGGGCGCATGCCGCGCTTCGCCCTTCGCATCGAGTATCATGGCCAACCCTTCCGTGGCTGGCAAAGGCAGGCCGATCACCCGTCGGTACAGGGCGCGATCGAAGCGGCGCTGGCGCGGCTGGAACCGCAGGTTCCCGCAATCGCCGCCGCAGGACGCACGGATTCGGGGGTTCATGCGACCGGGCAGGTCGCGCATTGCGATCTGGCCCGCGACTGGGATCCGTTCCGCCTGATGGAGGCGCTCAACTACCATCTGCGCCCGGCGCCGGTGGCGATCCTCGCCGTGGCGCCCGTGCCGCCTGAATTCCACGCGCGCTTTTCGGCGCTGGAGCGGCGCTATATCTTCCGCATCATCTGCCGCCGCGCGCCGCCGACACATCTGGCCGGGCTGGCCTGGCATCTGCGACACGACCTCGACCCGGAGCGAATGCGGGACGCGGCGCGCCATCTCGTAGGACGGCATGATTTCACCACCTTCCGCGCGACCATGTGTCAGGCGAAGTCACCGATCAAGACGCTGGACGCGCTGGAGATCACGCAACGCAGCCACGCCTCGGGACAGGAGATCCGCCTGCGTTTTCGCGCGCGCAGCTTTCTGCACAACCAGGTGCGTTCGATGGTGGGCACGCTGGAACGCGCCGGGGCCGGGGCGTGGACCCCCGACGATGTCGCCGCCGCGCTGCGGGCGCGCGACCGGGCGTCCTGCGGGCCCGTCTGCCCACCGCATGGACTTTATCTCACGGGCGTGGATTATGCGCCGGACCCTTTTGCATAGTGCATGTCGCGCCGGATCGGATCCAGAGCCACCCGGGTCGCTCGCGGCCCGGGCATGCGCCCGCCCACCCCACAGGCGGGCGCATTCTGCGCCCGCTCGGGCGGGCGCAGGCACTCTTCTCCACCAGTTCCAATCCGATCATGCGCGGCACGCCACAAGGCCTGGCTGTTCCGGCTTCAGGCGTTGATGTCCTTGAGCAACCGGCCATGCCGGCGGATCTCGGCCAGGACATCGGCAAAGGTGATCAGCCCCCGCGCGCGCAGCATCGGCAGCATCTTCAAGAACGCCTCGGCCGTCGCGACCGTATCGCCCATGGCGGTGTGACGCGCCTCCTCCGGGATCGTTATGCCCAGCCGTGCCGTCAGCGCATCGAGGCTGTGCGTCTCCTGCTGGCCGAAAAGCACCGCCGACAGCAGCACAGTGTCAAGCACGGGATGGTCGAACTCGCCCCCTATGGCCGCCTGATGGCGACGCAGAAAGGCGATGTCGAACGGCGCATTATGCGCCACCAGAACCGCGCCTTCGGCAAAGCGGCGAAACCGCGCGCCCGCAGTGGCGATATCAGGCGCCCCCTGCACCATCTGGTCAGTAATGCCATGCACCTCGGTTGAGGCCGGCGGAATCGCACGCCCCGGATCGACCAGCGTGTCGAGCCACTCCTCCTTGACGATCCGGCCATTGACGAGACGCAGCGCGGCAAGCTGCACGATCTCGTCGCGTTCGGGCGACAGCCCTGTCGTTTCGGTGTCGAAGACGACATAGGTCAACGCATCCAGCGACGTATCCGCGACACGGTCGCTGCGTTCTCTCGAAAGCAGGTCGAAATCATAGACGAGACTGCGCGTGATCGGTGGCGGACGCCGTCCGGCGCGGCGCGCCTCGCGGATCGGCAGGCGGATGGCGGCGGCGCCGTCGCGATGCTGCTCGGGCCAGGCTTCAGTGCCGTGATTGAACAGCACCGAGCGCCCGGTGACATCGGCCAGCCCCACCTCAAGCGGCGAGTCGAGCCAGGCATCGAGCTCGGCCACGGGCAACGGCGCCCCCTGCCAGCGCAGTTCGAACGCGGCGCCGGGGCCGTCTTCCTCGATCAGGCGCAGCGTGAGATCGGTCTCTCGTCCGGCGTCGGCGAGGCGTTCCGCAAGCCCCGACAGAAGCGCCACCAGTTCGAACGCATCGCAGCGCAGGATGAGTTGCGGGTCCTCGATCGCAATCCCCAGCCCGGCAGCGTCGAGCCGCGCGCGCACACTGTCCAGAAGGTCTGCGCTGCGCGCCTGCGCAAGGGGCCACCAGTCGGTGCGTTGGGCGTCATAGCGTGCACCCAGCTCGGTGATGGCGCGCACGAGCGTTTCCACCTCCTGCAGGAGCGCCGCGCGCAGGCGGTCGGCTTCGGGTGGGGCCTCGCCTTCCGAAAGCACGCCCACCACCGTCTGCAGGTTGGCCGCCGGCCGACGCACGCGATCGAAGATCTCCGCCAGGAGCTGCTCGCGCCGTGCATGGCCGGTCAGATCGGCCGTGACATCGCGCAGGATCAGCACATATCCGCGCGGCGCCCCGTCTCCCTGCATGTCGACAAGGCGCATGCGCCCGGCCAGGATCTGTGCCCCATCCCCGGTCGAGCAGAGCAGATCCGCGGCGGCATCCGCCTCGCCGGACTCGGTCAGGCGCTGATGCGCATGCCGCACCGGGCCTTCGCGCAGATAATCGAACAGGTTGCGATCCAGCCCCGGCGCCTGCCCCGCGCCGAGCAGGTCCACCGCCTGGCCGTTGTAGAACGCGATCTGATGCGAGGCCGAACACAACAGCACCCCTACCGGCACGTCCGAAAGCACCGCCTCCAGCCGCGCCTTCTCGTCGCGCAGCCGGATCGTTTCGCGCTCCACCGAGGCGGCGAGGGCGCTGCGCGTCTCGACCAGCGCGTCGGTCACGGCGCGCAGGGCGGGCCCCAAATCCCCAATGTGCCTCGCCGGGGCAGGATCCAGGGGTTCGGCGACATCGGCGTGTGCGCGGGCACGCGCGGCGGCGGCGAGCGCGTCGGCAGGCCGCGCGACATGGGTGTCGAACACATGCCAGGCCCCGGCGAGCAGTCCGATGCTGATGAAGCCCGCGATCAATCCGCCCTGAAGAAACCCCGCCAGCAGTTCGGGGGCGCCAAGCCGCTGGTACCCCACGAAAAGACCGAGCCCCAGCGCAGACAGCACCGCCGCCGTCAGCAGCGCAAAGAACGCCATCCCGCGCAAGCGCAGCCCGACGCGGCCGGGGTCACGGCGCATCGCCCACCCCCTCCTCGCCGAGAAGGCGCTGTACCTCGGCACGCAATTCGGACAACTCGAACGGCTTGGAGACGAAACCGTCGGCGCCCATCGCCAAACCCTTGCGCCGCTCCATCGCGGACCCGCGCGCCGTCATCATCAGAATCTTCACGTCCGCAAGCTCAGGATCCATGCGGACCGCCTGACAGATTTCGTACCCCGAGATATCGGGCAGCATCACGTCCAGCAACACGAGGTCCGGACGCCTTTGGGCGATACGTTCCATCGCCCCGGCGCCGGTGGCCAGGCGCTCATGGCTGTAGCCTGCCCGCCCGAGAAGATAGTCGAGCGCGATGGCAATGTTGTCCTCATCCTCGATGACCAGAACATGCTTGCGGGGGTCGGTGTCGGGCATGGATCAAACTCCGTCGCAGGCAGCGCGCAGCAAGGGATCATCCGCGGGAAGGTCGCGCCATTCGGCGTTCTCGAGGGTTCCATCCTCGGCAAAGGCCGCGCCGCGCAGTAGATCGGCCCGCCGATTGTCGGCGCAATCGAACATCACGCGAATGTCGTACCCCGCCTCCCATCGGCCCAGCAGCAGGACGCTGGTGAGCAGCATTTCCGGGTGTTGGGGGTGGCGCATCGTGGCGCCATGATCGACGGCGCTGAAGCGCGTGGTCAGAGGGACCAGATAGGTCCAGGGTCGATAGGCGGCGCGCGTTTCATTGGTGGAGGCGACGACGACCTCGTCGGGCAACGTCCCGAGCGTGCGCGACAGCCAACTGTATTCCATCCAGATGGTGAAACCCAGCATGGCGAGCCCCGCCGCAACCGGAGTGAGCCAGCGCGGCAGGCGCCCGCCGAGAAGTCGGTTGAGCAACAGCACCACACCCGCCGCCGCGAAAGCCATCGACACGGTGGCGACGAATTCCCAGAACATTCGTGCTCCTCCCTCATTGCGGCGCACCCGGCCCTCCCCGGCCGGCCGCCCGCCACGTCAGTTCAGTACGCCACGCCCCTGTCCCAATGCCGACTGCATCGTGCGCACGACGACAAAGGCGTCGCGCAGGTGGCTGCGCTCGAAGTCGGACAGGTCGGACGGCGCCAGGTAGTTGTCGGGCTTGCGCCCCGACTTCACCAGCGTGGCCTGCGATTCGAGCCGCATCTTCGCGATCAGGTCGTAGGCCTCGATCAGGTCGCGCGCGCCCGAGGCGCTCACGATGCCCGCATTCTCGGCGGCCTCGAGGCGGGCGCGCGTATTGACCGGGGTCAGCTGGCCACGCAGCGCATAGACCCGCGCCAGATCCACCACCGGGATCACGCCGCCCAGCTTCATGTCCACATGGTTCTTGTACTCGCCCGAGCGGATGGTGGCAAAGCCGCGCAACAGCCCGAGCGGCGGCTGATGCTTGAGCGCGTTCGAGATCATGTGCGCAACAAAGATCGAATTCTTCGAGGCCATGCGCAAGGTGCTGTCCTGCAGATCGCGGAACAGTTCGGTCGCACCCCCGATGGGACGCAGGTCGAACATGACCGAGGCCAGCATCTGCGCTTCAGGCACCGGGGACTCGATCCAGCGCCGGAAATAGTCGCGCCAGACGCGCACGGGCTGACGCCAGCGCGGATTGGTCGCCATCATGTCGCCCGGACAATGGAAATAGCCCGCCGCATCGAGCCCGTCGCACACGAACCGCGCGAGCTGCTCGAAATAGGGCATGTCATCATCGGTGACACTGTCATCCAGAAAGAGACAGTTGTCCTGATCCGAGACGCCCGTCTGTTCCTGCCGCCCCTGACTGCCGCAAGCGAGCCACAGATAGGGCACCGGCGGCGGGCCGAGCCTGTCTTCGGCCAGCGCCAGAAGGCGGCGGGTGAGTGCGTCGGCGATATCGGTGATCAGTCTTGTTACGACTTCGTGGTCGTTATGTGCGGCGACGAGCTGCAGCAACAGACGCGGAATCCGCGCAGTCACCGTCGCCATCTCCTGCAATGTGTCCGCCGCCGCGACCTCGCGGATCAGCTGCGCCGAGCTGATGGCCTGAAACCGCGTCAGATCCGTCTGCGTGACCATGCCCTTGAGCAACCCGCCCTCGACGACCGGAAGATGGCCGATACGCCGCTCCAGCATGAGATGCAGGATGTCGGACCCCAGCCCCGACGGTGACAGCGTGACCGGGTCTGCGGTCATGACATCGCTGACAGGACGTTGCGGATCAACGCCTTCGGCCAGAACCCGGTTCGACAGATCCCGGGTCGTGACGATCCCGCGCAACGCGCCCTCAACCACGACCCCCAAGCTGGAAACGCGCGCGTCACGCATGATGCGCGCCGCCTCGGCGATGGATGTCTGTGGTGTACAGGTCACTGGCTGGCGGATCATCAGATCGGCAACCCGGATCGTCGCGAGATCATTGCTGCGTTCGACATCCGTTCGGCCGCGATGAAAGAAGCGTTCGAAGGCCGGGTAATCCGAAAGCAAGCGGCGAAACTCCGCCGCCGGCAACAACAGGATGACGCTGTCCTCGCTGGCGTGCGCCGAGGTCACGGCGATGCCGTCACGCATGAGCCCGCGTTCACCGAAGCTGTTGCGCGGGTTCAGAACCGAGATCAGCACCCCGTTGCCGTCGCGCACCTCGACGGCACCGCGCTTGATCAGGTAAAGCCCGTCCAGCGGCGTGCCGATCGCGTAGATCTCGGCATTCGCCGGATATTCCCTGCGGCTGAAGGAGGCGGCGACACGCGCCAACTCGTCCTGCGGCAGGCTGTCATACGGGTGAACGGCGGCCAGGAAGGCGGCGATGCTGTCGGTCGCGCTGTCCATGCCATGCTCCTTGCCGGCAATCCCCGGGATGGCCCGCCCCCAGGCAGGGGGCGGGCCGGTTGCGCAGGTTCAGTGATCCTGGGCGCCGCTGGCGCCGCGCGGCACGCGCACGCTCTCGACGAGTTCCTGGATCTCCTTGGGCGGCTCCTCCGTCATGCTGGAGATGATGAAGGCGGTGGCGAAGTTCAACATCGCGCCGATGGCCCCGACCGAGACGGTCGCGATGCCGAACACCCAGTACTCCGCCGTATCGGGCAGGAAGTTGGTGCCGGGGATGAAGAAGATGCCCTTGTAGGTGAAGATGTAGCCCACCGTGAAGAGCAGCCCCACCAGCATCCCGGTCGTCGCCCCCTTGCTGTTGATCCGGGTCGAGAAGATACCCATCATCAGCGCGGGGAAGAGCGAGGCCGCCGCAAGGCCGAAGGCCAGCGCCACGGTCTCGGCCGCAAAGCCGGGTGGATTGAGCCCGAGATAGGTCGCAAGCACGATCGCGCCGGCCATCGCGCCGCGCGCCCACCACAACTCACCGCGTTCCGAGATGTTGGGCGCCAGCCACCCCTTGACGACATCGTTGCTGACCGCGCCCGATATGGCAAGCAGCAGACCCGCCGCCGTGGAGAGCGCCGCGGCGATGCCGCCGGCCGCCGCCAAGGCGATAACCCAGCCGGGCAGTCCACCGATCTGCGGGCTTGCCAGCACGAGGATGTCGCGGTTGATGGTCAGCTCGTTGCCTTCCCAGCCACGCTCGGCTGCTTCCTCGGCGAACTCCTCGCGGTCGTTATAGAACTGGATGCGGCCATCCTCGTTCTTGTCCTCCCACTCGATCAGACCGGTGACTTCCCAGGCCCGCATCCAGTCGGGACGATCCTCGAACGCCACGGGCTGGTTCTCGGTTCCGTCGGGATACAGCGTGTCGATGATGTTGACGCGCGTCATCGCACCGACAGCCGGCGCAACCAGATACAGCAGCGCGATGAACACCAGCGCCCAGCCGGCCGACCAGCGCGCATCCGCAACCTTGGGCACAGTGAAGAACCGGATGATCACATGCGGCAGGCCCGCCGTGCCGATCATCAGCGACAGCGTGAACAACGTCATGTTGAGCATGCTGTCATGGTTCACCGTGTACTCGCGAAAGCCCAGATCGGTGACAAGCTCGTCGAGGCGCTGGAGCAATGGCTGCCCGGATGCCGTGTGCTCGGAGAACAGGCCGAGCGGCGGTATCGGATTGCCGGTCATCTGCAGCGACACGAACACGGCCGGAATTGTGTAAGCCGTGATCAGCACGACATACTGCGCGACCTGCGTGTAGGTGATGCCCTTCATCCCGCCGAGCACGGCATAGACGAAGACGACCGCCGCACCGATCAGGATGCCGATCGTTGCATCCACCTCCAGCAGGTTCGAAAACGCGACCCCGACGCCCGTCATCTGGCCGATCACGTAGGTGACCGAGGCCACGATCAGCGCCAGCACAGCAACCATGCGCGCGCCGGTGCTGTAGAAGCGGTCACCGATGAATTCCGGCACCGTGAAGCGCCCGAACTTGCGCAGATAGGGCGCCAGAAGCATCGCCAGCAGCACGTAACCGCCGGTCCACCCCATCAGGAAGGTGGAGTTGTCATACCCCACGAAGGCGATCAGACCCGCCATCGAGATGAAGGAGGCCGCCGACATCCAGTCGGCCGCCGTGGCCATGCCGTTGGTGACAGGGTGAATCCCCCGCGACGCGGCATAGAATTCCGCCGTGGACCCGGCACGCGCCCAGATGGCAATGCCGATATAGAGCACGAAGGTCGCGCCCACGACGAGGATGTTGAGTGTAAACTGATCCATGATCCAGCCCCTCAGACTTCGTCCACGCCGTGTTCACGGTCGAGACTGTTCATGTACCACGCGTAAAAGAAGATCAGCGCGATGAAGACGAGGATCGACCCCTGCTGCGCGAACCAGAACCCCAGATCGGTCCCGCCGATCGGGATACCGCTGAGCAGAGGCCGCAATATGAGCCCGAAACCAAAGGACACGAGCGCCCAGATTACCAAGCATATCTTGATGATCCGGAGGTTCGCGGCCCAGTAGGCCGAGGCGGATGACTTTTCCGACATGAGTTTCCTCCCTGTGTTTTAGACACAACTGACCTGCCCGGCTCCGGGCCGGTCTCTCAACATCCTGCTAGCCAGGTATCGGCTGCGGGATCTCCTAGCGCGCCACGCTCAACACGGCGCCTGACAAAGCCTGTGCGACCTCTTCGATCTCGCCCATCGCATCGACACGCTTCAGCGCGCCCTGGCTCTCGTAATAGGCGATCAGCGGCGCTGTCTGCGCGTGATAGGCATCCAGCCGCGCGGCGACCGTTTCGGCGTTGTCGTCGCTGCGACGCCTGAACTCCGTGGCACCGCATTTGTCGCAGGCACCTCCCTGCGCGAGCGGCTTGAACCGGTCATGATACCCCTCGCCGCAATTCGCGCAGGTAAACCGGCCCGAGATGCGCTCGACCATCGCAGTGTCCTCAACTTCCATCGAGATGGCTGCGTCCACGCGCCAGCCCCGGGCCGCCAGCATCTCGTCGAGCGCAGCGGCCTGAACCTCGGTGCGCGGGAAACCGTCGAGGATCACGCCGCAACCGGTATCCGGCGCCTGCAGGCGGTCGCGCATGACCGCGAGCACGACATCATCGGAAACCAGTTCGCCGGCCTCCATCAGGGCACTTGCCGCCTTGCCCGCCTCCGTTCCGGCGGCGACCGCTTCGCGCAACATGTCACCGGTGGAAAGCTGGATCAGCCCGAGGCGCTCCTCGAGCATCCGCGCCTGCGTGCCCTTGCCGGCGCCCGGAGGCCCCAGCAGGATCAGCACGGGCGGGCGAGCGGATGTGGCGACCGGACGCACATTCATGGCTCAGCCCCGGTTCATGCGGTTGTCGACAAGCTCATCCACAACCCCGGGATCAGCCAGCGTGGAGGTGTCGCCGAGGCTGTCGGGATCGTTTTCGGCGATCTTGCGCAGGATCCGGCGCATGATCTTGCCCGAGCGTGTCTTGGGCAAACCCGGTGTGAACTGGATCAGATCCGGTTTGGCAATGGGGCCGATCTCGGTGCGGACCCATTTCTCGAGCTCCTTGCGCAGCTCCTCGGTCGGTTTCTCACCCGCCATGAGCGTGACATAGGCGTAGATGCCCTGCCCCTTGATGTCATGCGGATAGCCAACCACGGCCGCCTCGGCCACCTTGGCGTGGGCGACCAGCGCGGACTCGACCTCGGCGGTGCCCATGCGGTGCCCCGAGACATTGATCACGTCATCGACCCGGCCGGTGATCCAGTAATACCCGTCCGCGTCGCGCCGGCAGCCGTCACCAGTGAAGTAGTATCCCTTGTACTGCTGAAAGTAGGTGTCCTGAAAACGCTGATGATCCCCCCAGACCGTGCGCATCTGGCCGGGCCAGCTGTCCTTGATGCACAATACGCCCTCGGCCTGCGTCGCGTCGATCTCCTTGCCGCTCTCGGGTTCCAGTACTGCGGGCTGCACGCCGAAGAACGGTTTGGTCGCCGAACCGGGTTTCGCCGCGATTGCGCCGGGAAGGGGCGTGATCATATGGCCGCCGGTCTCGGTCTGCCACCAGGTATCCACGATCGGGCAGCGTCCCTTGCCGACCACGCTGTTATACCAGTTCCAGGCCTCGGGATTGATCGGCTCACCCACCGTGCCGAGCAGCTTGAGGCTGGACAGGTCATGCCGGGTCACGTGCTCATCACCCTGCCCCATCAGGGCACGGATCGCCGTGGGTGCGGTATAGAACTGGTTTACCTTGTGCTTGGCGCAAACCTCCCAGAAACGCCCCGCATCCGGCCATGTCGGCACCCCCTCGAACATCAGCGTCGTCGCACCGTTGGCGAGTGGTCCGTAGACGATGTAGCTGTGCCCGGTGACCCAGCCGACATCCGCGGTGCACCAGAAGACATCGCCATCATGGTAGTCGAAGGTGTACTGATGGGTCATCGACGCAAAGACCAGATACCCGCCCGATGTGTGCACCACGCCCTTGGGCTTGCCCGTGGAGCCCGACGTGTAGAGAATGAACAGCGGGTCTTCAGCCTGCATCTCCTCGATCGGACAGTCGGGTGCGGCCTTGGCCATCTCGGCACTGAGATCTACGTCCCGTCCTTCGATCCAGGTGGTCTGACCGCCAGTGTGCTTGACCACCAGGCACTTCACATCATCGTCGGTGTGCAACAGTGCCGCATCCGTGTTGGCCTTCAGCGGCGTGGCCCGCCCGCCACGCGGCGCCTCATCGGCGGTAATGACCACCTTCGCCTCGGAGTCGTTGATCCGGTCCCCCAGCGCATCGGGAGAAAACCCGGCAAACACGATCGAGTGGATGGCGCCGATCCGCGCGCAGGCCAGCATGGCGTAGGCCGCTTCGGGGATCATCGGCAGGTACAGCACCACGCGGTCGCCGCGCTTCACGCCCTGGTCCTTCAGGACATTTGCCAGGCGGCATACATTCTCATGCAACTGCCGATACGTGATGTGCTGGGCCGGTGTCTTGGGGTCGTCCGGCTCCCATATGATTGCGATCTGATCGGCACGCGTTGCCAGATGCCTGTCGACGCAATTCGCCGCGACATTCAGAGTGCCATCGTGGAACCAACGGATGTTCACCGCTCCATAGCTGAAGCTAACATCGCGCACCGTACTATAGGGCTTGATCCATTCTATGCGTTTGCCGTGCTCGCGCCAGAAGCCGACAGGGTCCGCGACGGACTCGGCATACATCCTCTCATAGGTGGCAGCGTCGATATGCGCATTCGCCTTGAAGGCCTCGGATGCCTCTATGGCCTCGACTGTCGCGTTCCCCGATGTTTCCGCATTTGCCATAGGCGCTCCTCCCGCTTTGATATGACGGCACAGCGTGCCGCGCACCGTTCCCCCTTGCCGGCACTCCCGAGCCCGCAACTCGTCGCCATTGTAGCGTATTTGTCAATTATCACGTAACCCCCTTTCGTTTATGGATTTTTCTGTAAATCACTTCACAGATTGCATAGCAAATTTGTAAATCATCTACGTTCGGATAGTATTACTGCAATTAGATCAATTCGTTGCTGGTACATGCTGACGGATCGGGCGCGGCCTGCCGGCTCACGCCTCATTGCGCCAGCGCACCTGACGCGACGGCAGGCTTGCACTGATGTTGCGATGTGGCCGCCCTTGGACGGAAGGTGATTCGCACCGCCAGCGACTCACCCGTGCTTGCCGGCATCCCATCCGCTGGGTCCGAGCAATCGTTCGGCGGCTTCGGTCGGAAGATCCTCGAGCGCCGTTCCCATTGAGTCGTTCCAGCGGTTGAGGAACCCGAACAGCGCAACAACCCCCATGATCTCGACGATATCTGCTTCCGACCAATGCGCGCGCAAGGCTGCACCATGCGCTTTCGTCACGTCGTTGGGCACCTGCGCCGCCGCATGCGCGAAATCCAGTGCGGCCTTTTCGGCATCGGAAAAATGCGGACTGTCGGCATAATCATAAACGGAATCGAGGCGCGCGTCCGACGCCCCAAAGCGCTCCGACGCCAGTATTGTATGCGCCTGACAATACCGGCACCCCGACGCGAAGCTCGCCACATATGCAATAATGCGCTTGAACTCAGGGGTCAGCGCCCCCTCGCAGCGCATGACCGCCTGGTTCAACGCGACGAAGGTGCGCGCGATCTCGGGCCGGCGCGCCATGGTGCGCACGGAATTCGGCACCTCACCGAGCGGGCCCTTGAGCTTTTCGAACTGTTCCAGCAGCGCGGGTTCGATCTCATCGTCTTGCAGTGGCGCGATGATCGGCATTTCCGGCCCCCTTCGTAACCTAGATGCCAACCCCTCGCAGCCCCGCCGTCACAGTGCAAGCCCGGGCGGGCCATCCCACGTTGACCCGCCCGCACCCAGGCTCGCGCCTCAGTTGGGATTGTCGACCCTTAGGGTTACATGCGCACGCCCCGACACTGGCTCGGGCCAGTGCATCAGCACCTGCGTACCGTTCGCGCCGGCCCCTGTGGTGAAGTGCGGCATCGCCGCCCGCGGGGCATCGTCCTCGCCGGTCACCGGCCCCTCCATGACGAACCCGCGCACATTACGTGCCCGCCCGCCGAAAGGAAGAAAGCCTGCGGCCTCGATCGTCCAGTTGCTGGCAGGGCTGTTCTGATCATGCCTCAGCGTAACGGGGTTGACGGTCATTTGGTCGACCGCGTTGAATGCGTTGCTTTCGATGGTGATGTTGCGCATGCGCAATGCGTCCAGCCCCGCGAAGGTCGTGTCCACTCCGTCCATGCGTTCGATGTTGCCATTGATCATGCGAAACACATTGCCCGAGATGTTCAGGCCTTGAACGAAGTGACCCGGCCCATGCGGCTTGATCACGAAACACCTGAACCAGGGCGCCACGCCGATGGCGGTGAAGATGTTGCCGGTCACCGTCATCCCCCCGAAGGAGAACTGATTGGCAAATTGCGGTTCGGCGCTGTGTTCGTTCGTCCATTCTATCCAGCAATTATCGATGTAGTTTCCGGTGACCGTGCTCATCACATTGGGCTGCGTGAACACCAGCCCTGCCTGGCGCACCCCCTGCGGTTCGGTATCGCCCTGAAAGAAGTGATTGCCCAGCACGATGTGCCCGGACCCATGGAGAATGGCGAAATGTGCGAACATCACAACGCGGTTGTTCCGAATCTTGGCGTCATTCGCATTCACATTGAGCGCGATCGAACTGCGATCCTGCGCGCGCAGCGGCATCTCATTGGACAGGAACTGGTTGCGCTCGACGAAGATCCCCTGGCAGCCCCGCCCCGGTGACGAGATCCCCCGATCCCTCGGGCTGTTGATGACACTGTCGGCCAGCCGGAAGGTCAGCCCCTCCGGCGCCAGCAATAGACCGCTGGCCTCCCCCGCGCACAGGATTTCGACATTCGTGATCTCGAACTTCGAAAGCTGGCTGAAGCCCGAGAAGTCGAAGACATAGGCGTAGCGCGTAAAGGTGAAGTCCTGCGTGCCCTCCGCATCGTAGAGCGGCTGGCTCAGGGTGAGGGTGCCGGCCCCGGCATTCTTCTCGGTCACATAGACCTCGCGCCCAACGCCTGCGCCGGAGACAAGCGCGCCCACCTGAATTGCGTCGACATTGGAAACACCGCTCAGACGCCGCGGGTCCTGCGGCGAATAGGTCGCCTGGCGGGTCCGGGTCTGGGTATCCCAGGCTCCGCCCTCCTCGACCAGGACCTGACCATTTGTGATCACGCGGCGCTGCGCGAAGGGATCGCGATTGCCCACCACGGCATGCACATCGATCGGTGCATTCAGTCGCACCCGCCGCCCTTTCAGATCCAGCACGACATGATCGCTGAAGTTGAACAATGCCTGAATCGCCTTGCGCAGCGCCAGATCATGGTGGCCGAAAGCTGCCGCATAGGTCGGAAAGTCGAAGCTGCGCAGCAGCTGCAGCCTTGCATCGGACGGCATGTCCAGCTGGCCTTCGAAGCGCACCGGCACATTGACCGTCAGCGTCTGATCGATCCGATAGGTTCCCTCAGATACCAGCAGCCGGCGCCCCTGCGCCTGCGCCGCCGCATCTGCCGCTTCAAAGGCCGCGTGATCATCCGTTTGGCCGTCGCCGATGGCGCCATAGTCACGCACATCGACCCAGTCCATCAGCGCACGATGGAACACGGCTGTCACATCCTCGATCTCGAGGTCATCGATCCGCACCACCCCGCCGTCGGGCCCGGTCAGATCAAGCCCGAAATGGCCATGCACCACGTCCGTGCCCCAGACCATGTCCACGCCGGGCCTGTCGCCCGTGCCGATGATCGCCTCGACGGTGACAACCTTGCCATAGCTGGTGAGCGCGACCTCCACCCCCTCGGTGGTCACGCCACCAGCTATATCTCCGTTTGCCCCGACCGGCGTCCCGGCGATCCGGACCGATGGCAGGTTGCCGCTGATCGCCTTGATGCGCGCACGCACCCGCAGATAGAGGCCGGGCAGGATCGGCGTCTCCCCCATCCAGCGCAGCCTTTGCACACCATCGACTTTCTGAAGTTCCAGTGCACTTGCGAAATCCTGATCCGCGGGGACCAGGGCCGCGTTCGGCGCTCCCTCGTATGTATCCGATCCCGGTGTGCCATCCGTGCGCGACCATTCATCGAGGCCGGCAACGAAGGGTGGCGGCATCAGCACCAGACCGTCAGTTATCGCCTTGTTCATTCCAAGCACCTTTCTCCCGCTCGATCTCACGTCGCCGACTGTGCGGCCCTGCTGCGTAACCAGCCGCGGCACCGCATCGAGAGCCGTTTCGAGGTCGGGCCGCGGCATCGGACGTCTACCCGGGCGGAGATATCAACATCGACTTAACGCGCACTGAGACGACCGTGCGCGCCGTGCGACACCTCACCGCAAGGTGCTCGTTTGCAACCGATTTGAGGTTTGTCGGACCGCGCGGACATGCTACGCTCGATCAAAAGAGGTCTCACCGTGGACGATCCCATGAGATGGCGGACCGAGAGGCAGGAAAACATGAGCAAGAACTCTCCGCGCGGGCAGGGCGGCCCGGCGGGAATGGTCGCGGCGGCCAGTATCCTTTGGCTTGTCATGCTTGCGCCACTGGCAGCATACGCGGCACCCTACGCGGCCGTCGTCATGGACGCGCGATCAGGCGAAATCCTGCATGCGCGCAATCACGATACACGGCTGCACCCCGCATCGCTCACCAAGATGATGACACTGTATATCGCCTTCGAGGCCGTGAAGAATGGCGAGATCGGGCTCGACACGCCCGTGACCGTGTCGCGCAATGCGGCATCCGAGGTCTGCTCCTGTCTGGGGTTGCGCGCCGGCCAGAGAATTGCCCTGCGCTACCTGATCCGGGCGGCTGCGGTGCGATCCGGAAACGACGCCGCAACCGCCATCGCAGAGGCGATCAGCGGCAGCGAGGCAGCCTTTGCCGCGCGCATGAACCGAACCGCACGTGCCATCGGCATGAATGATACGACCTTTCGCAATGCACATGGGCTGACCCACCCCGAGCATCTTTCGACTGCGCGGGACATGACCACGCTGGGGCGTCAGCTGTTCTACGACTATCCGCAGTATTACAACCTGTTCTCGCGGCGCTCGACCCATGCGGGAATAGCCGATGTGGTCAACACCAATCGCCGTTTCCTGGCTGCCTACAGCGGCGCCGACGGGATCAAGACCGGATACACGCGTGCCGCGGGCTTCAACCTGGTTGGTTCGGCCGAACGCGGCGGCAAGCGCATCATCGCCACCATCTTCGGCGGCAACTCGGTCGCGCACCGCAACGCCCGCATGGCCGAGCTTCTGGACATGGGCTTCGCGCGCGCGCCCACACATGTGGCGGTACGCAAGCCGCCTCCTCCGAGCTATGATGGCAGCACGACCGGGACAGCCCGCGCCGGCCGCATCGTTCGCGCCGACACTGCCGTCAAGGTCAGCCTGCGCCCGCGCCTGCGCGCGGGCCCCGAAGACGCCGAGATCTCCGATGACATCATCGCCGCGATCCAGAGCAACGTCGATTCCGCCATTGCGGCGAGCCAGGCCGAGGATGCAGCCGTCGAACCAGACGGCGACCTTGCGGAGGTCATGCCGGAGCCGCGGCCGGCCGCAGATCAACAGGCGGACGCAGCTCCACCCGAGCAATCCGCACAGGTTGCACAGGCGGTCGAGGACGTGATCCGGGAATCCGAGGTCCAGGTGGAAGTGGCCACCGCCACAGCGGACACCCCAGCACCCGAGGCATCACCCTTCTCGCAGGACACCGCCAAGGGTGATACCGTCGCCGAAACAGGGTCCGACGCCGACCGCACATCCGACTCCGCCGCCGCCAGCGAAGGCACCGCCGAACCGACGCCGACCCGTCCCGCGATACCCGCCCATGAGGACGAATCCGCGCCCTCGGCGATTGTTCTGACTTCTTCGGCACAGCCGCGGGCGCGCCCGCAGGATACCGTATTGGCGGCGCTGCAGGATGATCATGCATCGCTGACGTCCGGAGCACCCGAAGTGATCACCCGATCGCGCGTCGGCGACGAGGCGCGCGACTGGAGCATCAATGTCGGACGCTTTCCCAACCGCTTCGAGGCGGATCGCGCACTGTTACAGATCGCGATGGCGGAAATATCGATCCTTGAGGCGGCGACCCGGCGCGTCGATCGCGGTGCCACCGGGTTCGACGCCACCTTCACGGGGCTTTCGCGGGACGATGCCGACCGCGCCTGCCGGCGCCTGCAGGCCCGCGACCGCACCTGCTTCACGGTCGCACCGTGACCTCCTGAGCCCCTGACCGGCTGTGGAGTGTGCCGCTATTCTTGCTCGCGGGGAGTCTCTTCGCCGGGTGTGCGCTCTTCAGCCGCCATCGGCACATCGTCATACTCGGTATTCAGGATGCGCCTGGCATCGCCCTCCGGGTCGTCATACTGCCCCTTCTTGAGCGTCCAGTAGAACCCGGCCAGACCGAGCCCGCCAAGAAAGAGCGACACGGGTATCAGTATGGCAAGCACATCCATCAGCGGCTCCGACACGTCGCACGGACACGGCGCATCACTTCAGACGCAACGCGTTCAGTGACACCGTAATGGATGACAGGGACATGGCCAAGGCCGCGAGCAAGGGCGTCGCGAACCCAAGCAGCGCGATCGGAACCGCAACAACGTTGTACACCGTCGAGATGGCGAAATTTTCGCGTATGCGGCGCGTCGAGAGCGTCGCGACGCGCAACGCGCCGCCCAATGCGCCCATGTCCCGCCCCAGAAGCACGATATCCGATGCGACCCGCGCCGCATCCAGCGCGGAGGCCGGCGATACCGAGACATGCGCAGCCGCGAGCGCCGCGGTGTCGTTCAACCCGTCACCGACCATCAGAACCTTGTGCCCAGCGCGACTCAGCGCATCGACATGCGCGGCCTTGTCCTCGGGGAATGTCTCGGCGCGCCAATCGGCGATCCCCAAACGCTCGGCCAGGGCCTGTACGGCGCCGGTAACGTCCCCGGATACGAGATGTACGCGCAACCCCTGCGCGTGAAGCGCCTCGATCGCGGCCTCGGCGCCCGGGCGCAGCCG
The DNA here is from genome assembly GCA_964564395.1 of uncultured Alkalilacustris sp. GTDB lineage: Bacteria > Pseudomonadota > Alphaproteobacteria > Rhodobacterales > Rhodobacteraceae > Alkalilacustris. The sequence continues at coordinate 6,943 of CAZMBT010000004.1, read as the reverse complement.
GTCGCTGAAGGTAAAGGCTCGCGCCCCGGCACTACCGATCCGCAGATATGTGGCCGTCACCGCTTCGGGCACGGCGTCGACCCAGTTCGCGCGCCCCAGCCGGACCTCGACCCCCTGCAGATATCCGCGCACACCGTATCCGGGCACTTCGCGTATTGCCTCCACCGGTGCCGGGTGCAACCCCCCGTCGCGCGCTGCCTGCGCCAATGCCTGTGCCAGGGGATGCGACGATGCTTCGGCGAGGGCCAGCGCGACCTCGACCGCTTCCGGATCATGCGCATCGAGATTCATGGGCTCCGGCGTGCCCAGGGTGAGAGTCCCGGTCTTGTCGAACACCACTGTATCGACCTCCGACAGCCGCTCCAGCGCGGTGCCGTCCTTGATCAGCAGACCGGCCCGGAACAGCTTGCCGCTGGCCGCGGTCACCACCGCCGGCACGGCCAGGCCCAGCGCGCACGGGCAGGTGATGATCAGCACCGCCGCCGCGATGTTGACCGCGAGCCGCACATCGCCACCCGAGATCCACATCCAGGCGATGAACGACGCCAGCGCCAGCAGATGCACCACGGGCGAGTAGGCGCGTGCGGCACGGTCGGCAAGCGAGGTGTAACGATTCCTGGCATTCTCGGCCGTGGCGACAAGCTCGGCGATACGATGCAGCGAACTGTCACGTCCGGCCGCCGTCACGCGGACGGTCAACGGCCCGGTCAGGTTCACCTCGCCCGCACTCAGCACGCTGCCGGGCGCCGCGGCGGCGGGCAGGCTCTCCCCGGTCAGGAGCGAGCGGTCAATCTCGCTCGTACCCTCGGCAACGACACCGTCGACCGGAACACGTCCGCCGGGGCGCACGCGCACGACATCGCCGGGTGACAATTCGGCGACCGGAACCTCGGCGTCCCCGTCGGTCTGGACACGCAAGGCACGCGGCACTTCCAGCGCGGCAAGCTCCTGCGCCGCCGAGCGCGCGACCGCGCGACTGCGAAAATCCAGATACCGCCCCGCCAGGAGGAAGAAGGTCAGCATCACCGCCGCATCGAAATAGGCATGCCGCCCCGAATTGAAGGTTTCATAAACCGAGATTGCCGACGCCAGTATGATGGCCAGCGAAATCGGCACATCCATGCCCAGCCGCCGCGCCTTGAGCGAGGCCCAGGCATTGCGAAAGAACGGTTGGCCGGCGAACGCGACCGTCGGCAGCGCGATGGCGCCCGAAATCATGTGGAACAGATCGCGTGTCGCCCCCTCGGCGCCCGACCAGACACCAACCGACAACAGCATGATGTTCATCATGGCGAAGCCCGACACGCCGAGCCGCATCAACAGATCGCGGCCCTGGCGGTCGGTCTCCGTCTGCGACAGGGTGCCGGGATCGAGCTCATGCGCCTCGTAGCCGAGGGCTTCCAGCCGGTCCGCAAGTTCCTGCGCGGTCACCTCGGGATCAGCCTGAACGGTGACCCGCTTCAACGTCAGATTCACCCGCGCCGATCGTATTCCGGGATGGCGCGCCAGATCACGCTCGATTGCCGCGATGCACCCGCCACAATGGATCGTCGGCAGCGACAAGAGGATCTGGCTGGCCCTTTCTCCACGTTTGCGACCCGTGGCGGCCATCTGCCCGGCAACCGGCGCCGCGGAGCAGGCCGAGCACCCTGCCGCGCCGGGGCGTTCATCCGTGATCGTCATCCGCTATCCCGAAACATGCAGCACCACACGCTGGCGAAACTCCGTACCGTCCGGGGCTTTTGCCAGCAGACGGATATTCCAGTTCCCCGGCCCGATATCCACAGGCGCCGTGAATACCCCGCGCGCGTAGCGGAAATCGGGCGTGCGGTCATCCTGCACATGCGTCGCGCGGCCCAGTGTCGCATCCATGCCGGCGACATCCACCGGCGCGCCGGAATCGTCCCGAAAGGCGATCATCAGCATACCGTTCTCGACCTGCGCATCCACATTCCAGCCCAGCGCCTCCTGCGCCGCGCGATCTTCATCGAAGCTCTGGCTGGCGACGTAGCTGTTGTCGACTTCGAGGCCCGGAAAGGTCCGCACCGCATTCATGGCCAACAGCAGATTGGCCGTCAGGATAACGCCGAAGGCGCCGACCGCGATGGCAAGTACCTTGCCGCCTGTCAGGGGTTTGCCGCTCATTGTCCGCCTCCATTGAAGACCGTGTCGCTGTGGATGCGCTCGCTCTCGCCGACAATGCTCGCCCATATCCGAACATCCGTGATCCCGGCAGCCGCCGGCTCCGATCCGGGCGCGGCGGTGAGATAGACGCGCTGCAGGTATTGTTGATCCGCCGGCACCGTGACTTCAAGTCCTTCCTCGCCCTGCAGGCTCATCTCGATTGCGGAATCGGCGGAGAGGGACAACTCGAAGGTCCGCGGTTCGCCATGCATGTTGCGCAGCCGCACGTCATAGGCATTGCGGACAGATCCGTCCGACATGACGACATGCGTGGGGTTGCGTATCGGCGAGACGGACATGTCGATATCCGTCCGGATGAACAGCGCGACCAGAAGCCCCACCCCCACTGCTCCCCAGAGCGTGCTGTAGAGCACCGTGCGGGGACGGAAGACATGGCTCCAGACGGAATGCGGGGTGGCGCCGGCCGCTTCGCTCTGCTCGTCCGAGAGCGCCATGTACCCGATCAATTCGCGCGGCTTGCCGATACGGTCCATCACGTCGTTGCAGGCATCGATGCAAAGGCCGCAGGTAATGCAGGCCAGTTGCTGCCCTTCACGGATGTCGATTCCCATCGGGCAGACATTCACACAGGCGTTGCAGTCGATGCAGTCGCCGAGATTCTCGGCGCCTGGTCCCTTGCGGTGCTTGCCGCGCGGCTCGCCCCTCCAGTGTCGGTAGCCGATGGTGAGCGTATCTTCATCCATCATCGCCGCCTGAATTCGCGGCCACGGGCAGGCGTAAATGCAGATCTGCTCGCGGGCGAACCCGCCAAAGAGGAAGGTCGTGCCGGTCAGGATTGCGATGGTTATGTAGGCCGCCGGGTGCGCGCTGAACGCCATGAGGTCGCGCGCAAGCGTCGGCGCATCGGTGAAGTAGAAGACCCACGCCCCGCCCGTCGCCAGGGCGATAAGCAGCCAGATCGACCATTTCGTCAGATACAGACGGGCCTTGCGCAGATCCCATCTCTGCTGCCAGAGCCTGACACGTGCATTCCGGTCGCCCTCGACCCAGCGCTCGACAAGGATGAAGAGGTCGGTCCACACCGTCTGCGGGCAGGCATACCCGCACCAGACCCGGCCCAGCGCCGATGTGAACAGAAACAGCCCCAACCCCGCCATGATCAACAGCCCGGCCACGAAATAGAATTCGTGCGGCCATATCTCGATCCAGAAAAAGAAGAAGCGTCGATCGACGATATCCACCAGCACCGCCTGATCGGGAAGATGCGGGCCACGGTCCCAGCGGATCCACGGCGTGATGTAATAGATGCCCAGCATCACCCCCAGCAGCCACCACTTCATGGTGCGGAAACTGCCCTTGACCCTGCGCGGAAAGACCGGCTCGCGCGCGGCATAGAGGGATGGGCCCTGGGTGTCGGGGTCGCTCATTCAATATCCTCCGAGCGATTGGTTCCGGTGCCTTCTGGCACCCGGCATCGGCAGCCACGTTGACGCAAGTCAAACCTGCCCGCGACATATAGCCGTCGAGGGCCATCCGGGACAGGCGGGCGCGACAATCCATCCTTCCCAATGGCGGGACACGCCTCGCACGCCCCCACCGGCCGCGCTCGGCGCAAGCGCCGCTCGCCAGACCGACTGGCGGCGCCCGGCACGTTCATCCAAGCTGTCTCACGCCCGGCCTGCCGAATCCGCGCCCCGACAGTCCCTATTGTCCGCCGCCCAACTGATGGACATAGGTGGCAACGGCACGGATTTCGGCTTCGCGAAGTCGGTCATGAAAGCCCGGCATCACGCCGTAGCGACTGTACCGGACCGACTCGCGCAGCGATTCCACATCACCGCCATACAGCCAGATCGCGTCGTTCAAGGCCGGTGCTCCGAGGGCCGTCATCCCGCTGCCATCGTCGGCATGACAGGCGGCGCATTGGGCAGCGTAAATCTCTGCACCGGGATCGGCCAGATCGGCGTCATGGTCCTGCCCCGACATCTGCCGGACAAACTGCACGACCTGCTCGATCTCTTCATCGTCGAGAATACCCTGCTCGCCGAAAGCCGGCATCTGCGAATGACGGGCGTTGTCGTAATCCTCGTTGCGGATACCGAAGGCAATCGTTTGATGGATATCCTCGATGGTGCCGCCCCACAGCCACGCGTCGTTGAGCAGGTTGGGATACCCCGCCGCCTGGACCCCGGCTGCGCCGGCACCATGGCACTGCGAACAATGCGCCGCGAAGACCGAGTTGCCGGCGTTGACAGCAAATCGCTGCAGCTCGTCGTCATCGAGGATCGCAGTCAGCTCGGTCTCGTTGAGACGCTGGAACCATACTTCGTTCGCCGCCTCGAAGCGCTGGATCTCGGAGTCGACATTGGCGCGGGTCGAATAGCCCAGCAAACCGGGTGTCGCCTCCTTTACCAGAGGCCAGGCCGGGAAGAGGATCATATAGCCGATGGCCCAGATGATCGTGACGTAGAAGGTCCACAACCACCAGCGGGGCATCGGGTTGTCGTACTCCTCGATGCCGTCCCAGGAATGGCCGGTCTTGGCGACCTCCTGCTTGAGTTGCTCACGGGTCTCGACGTACTGCCGGTCGCGCGGCTTGACCCTTTCGCCCTTGGGGGTGTTCTCGGACATCAGTGTGCCTCTCTCTCGCTTCCGCGGCCAGACCCCTCATCCGACGGGCTGTCTTCATCCTCCTTCGCCGCAGCCGGGCTGCGATCGTTGCGAAAGATCATGTTCGCGGTTTCATCATGGACCTTCCGGCTCCCGGGTCGAAACGCGAAGAGCACCGCTCCGATGAAGAACAGGAACATCAGCAGCAGGAACCAGCTGTCGGCGAAGGCGCGCAGCCAGGTATAGGTTTCCATCCTTGCCTCCTATCTGCTCGGCGCCGGGGTGAAGGTATCGAAATCGACAAGCGTGCCCAGCATCTGCATGTAGGCGATGATCGCGTCCATCTCGGTCAGCTGCGGCTGGCCGTCGAAGTTGCGCGCCTGTGCCCCCGGATACCGCTCCAGCAAGCCGGAATGATCCGCATCCGGATCGGCCTGCGCCCGGAAATCGGCGCGCGCCATCTCGATCATCTCATCGGTGTAGGGCACGCCGATCATCCGATGGGTGCGCAGAAGGTCCTCGATATGCTCGCCGTCCAGTTCGCGGTCCATCATGAAGCTGTAGCTGGGCATGATCGACTCCGGCACGACCGAACGCGGCTCGATCATGTGCTGAACATGCCAGTCATCGGAATACCGCCCGCCGACACGCGCCAGGTCCGGCCCCGTGCGCTTGGACCCCCACTGAAACGGGTGATCATACATCGACTCCGCAGCGAGGCTGTAATGGCCGTAGCGCTCAACCTCGTCGCGCATCGGGCGGATCATCTGACTGTGGCAGACATAGCAGCCCTCCCGCACATAGATGTCGCGCCCGGCCAGTTCCAGCGGCGAATACGGTCGCACGCCTTCCACCTCCTCGATCGTGTTTTCGAGGTAGAAGAGCGGCACGATCTGCACCAGCCCGCCGATGGTGACGACGAGGAAACTCAGCACCAGCAGCAGCGTGGCGTGGGTTTCGATCTTCTTGTGCTTGTCAAGAATGGCCATGTTCGTGCGTCCTTATTCAGCCGCGACCGCAGCGGCACCCGCTGGCTTGCGTTCGGGCGTCGATGTGACGGTTTTCCAGAGGTTGTAGCACATGATGAGACTGCCCAGCAGGAACAGCACCCCGCCCAGCGAACGCACGACATACATCGGGAACTTGGCCGCGACAGTGTCTGCAAAGGAATTCACCAGAAAGCCCTGTGCATCGACCTCGCGCCACATCAGCCCTTCCATGATGCCCGTGACCCACATCGCCGCCGCGTAAAACACGATCCCGATCGTCGCGAGCCAGAAATGCCAGCTCACCAGCCGCACGGAATACAGCCCCTCCCGCTGCCAGAGCCGCGGCACCAGGAAGTAGAGCGCCCCGAAGGTGATCATACCGTTCCAGCCGAGCACGCCGGAATGCACATGTCCGATGGTCCAGTCCGTGTAATGCGACAGCGCGTTCACGGTCTTGATCGACATCATCGGCCCTTCGAAGGTGGCCATGCCGTAAAAGCCCACGGCAACCACCATCATGCGGATGATGGGGTCGGTGCGCAGCTTGTCCCATGCCCCCGACAGCGTCATCAGCCCGTTGATCATGCCGCCCCATGACGGCATCCACAGCATGATCGAGAAGGTCATGCCAAGTGTCTGCGCCCAGTCGGGCAGTGCCGTGTAGTGCAGATGGTGCGGACCGGCCCAGATATAGAGGAAGATCAGCGCCCAGAAATGGATGATCGACAGCTTGTAGCTGTAGACGGGACGCTCGGCCTGCTTGGGCACGAAGTAATACATCATCCCCAGAAAGCCCGCGGTCAGGAAGAAGCCCACCGCGTTGTGGCCGTACCACCACTGCACCATGGCGCCCTGCACGCCCGAGAAAACCTGCACCGACTTGGACCCGAAGATCGAAACCGGCACCGCGAGATTGTTGAACACATGCAGCATCGCGACGGTGACGATGAAGCTCAGATAGAACCAGTTCGCGACATAGATGTGAGGCTCGCGCCGCTTCAGGATCGTGCCGAGGAAGACCGCAAGATAGGCCAGCCAGACCACCACCAGCCACCAGTCGGCGTACCACTCGGGCTCGGCATATTCCTGCGACTGCGTCGCGCCCAGCAGGTACCCTGTCGCGGCGATGACGATGAAGAGGTTGTAGCCCCAGAACACGAACCAGGCCAGGTTGCCGCCCCACAGCCGCGCCGCCGAGG
>CAZMBT010000003.1:0-33213 GCA_964564395.1 uncultured Alkalilacustris sp. | reverse complement strand
GGATTGCGCCTTGTCCGGTTTCCGCAGACCGGGTAGGCACTGATCAAATCGCATGGAGGCGCTCATGTCGAAGCTGGTCACAATCTACGGCGGCTCGGGGTTCCTCGGGCGGTATATCGCACGCCGCATGGCGAATGAGGGATGGCGTGTGCGCGTCGCCGTTCGCCATCCGAACGACGCGATCTTCGTGCGTCCCTATGGCGTGGTCGGCCAGGTCGAGCCGGTCTTTTGCAACATTCGGGACGATGACTCGGTCCGGGCGGTGATGAAGGATGCCGACGCGGTCGTGAATTGTGTCGGTGTGCTCGTCGAGGTGGGACGCAACGGATTCGACGCAGTGCAGTCCGAAGGCGCTGAACGGGTCGCGCGGATCGCCGCCGAGGAAGGTGTGGCACAGCTGGTTCAAGTTTCGGCCATCGGCGCGGATGCCGCATCGGACAGCCAGTACGCGCGCAGCAAGGCTGCCGGGGAGGACGCGGTGCGACGGCACTTTCCGCGCGCGGTCATCCTGCGACCCTCCATCATGTTCGGGCATGAGGACGGTTTCTTCAACCGCTTCGCGACCATGACGCGGCTGGGGCCCATCCTGCCGATGGTGGGCGCACAGACGCGGTTTCAGCCGGTTTATGTCGATGACGTCGCCCGCGCGGCGGTTCTGGGGGCGAACGGCGCCGCCGACCCCGGCGTCTACGAACTCGGTGGCCCGGAGATCAGGACCTTTCGCGAGCTGATGCAGATGATGCTGGAGATCATCCGGCGGCGGCGCCTGCTGATCAATGTGCCGTTTCCGTTGGCCTCATTGATGGGCGCGGCGTTCGACCTGCTGCAGACCGTGACCTTCGGGCTGATCACGAACCGATTGCTCACACGCGATCAGGTCCGACAGCTCAGGCGCGACAATGTCGCCGCGGATGATGCCCCGGGATTCGATACGCTTGGGATCACGCCGACGCACATGCACGCCATCCTGCCCGAATATCTTTGGCGCTACCGCCCCTCCGGGCAGTATTCGGACATTCAGAAATCGGCGCGCAACCTGAACTGACCGCCTTCGGGTCATGCCAGCGCGCCGGCGCTTGCGGGCCGGTGCCATGCTACACGCGCCCGAACTTCCCGCGACGCTGCAGTACCGTCCTGAGCAGGGCAGGTCGATCGGTCATCAGACCGTCCACCCCGAGCCCCAGCAGTCGCTCCATCTCGGTCTCGGAGTTGACGGTCCAGACATGCACCTGAAGACCGCGCGCATGGGCGGCGGCGACAAAGCGGGGCGTGACCACCGGCACACCGTGAAAGTGGGGCGGCACCTGAACGCAGGGATACTGCGGCCTCGGAATCGGCAGCCCCCACCCCGCCAGCCAGAGCTGCGCGACATCGCGATGGGCCGGCGACCAGCAGATGTCGTCACCCAACAGCGCGCGCAACCGATGCGTGCGCCGCACCCGCATCGATCCGATGCATATGCGCGATCGCGCACCGCATCGGCGGATCGCATCGGCCATCGGCCCAACGGCTGCATCCGATTTCGCCTCGATATTGAAGTACAGCGTCGGGAAGGCGGCCAGCGCCTCCTCGAGGCGCGGCAGGCGGGCGCCGCCGAGGGTGCGCAACCGCGACACCGTGGACCAGTCGAGATCGGCGATTGCACCGACCCGGCCGGTCATCCGCGCAAGTTCGGCATCATGAAAGATCACCGCGACGCCGTCGCGCGTCGCCTGTACATCGGTCTCGATATGGCTGTATCCCAGCCCGGCGGCGTGCTCGAACGCCTCGAGGGTGTTCTCCTCGGCCTCAAGGGCGCCGCCGCGATGTGCGAAGGCCAGCGGCAGGGGCCGATCCAGAAATGCGAAACCCGTTATCCCCGTCATGACGTCGCATCATCCGCGCTCGGACCATCATTGTCGAGCACTGGTCCCCGCGCTTGCATTCATCGGGCGGTATGATACCGCAAGCTTCATCTGTGCAATGACGACAAAGAGAGGCGCGCGCCATGGACGGCATCGCTGAGCTGCGGACAAGATATCTGGAACAGGTCGCCGCGGCAGACAGCCTCGAGGCGCTGGAGACCGTCCGTTTGGCCGCATTGGGCAAGAAGGGCGAGGTCAGCCTCAAGATGCGCGAACTGGGCCGGATGACGCCGCAGGAACGTCAGACCGCGGGACCCCTTCTGAACGCGTTGAAGTCCGAAATCGATGCCGCGCTCAAGGCCCGCAAGGCGGCGCTGGAGGATGCGGCCCTCGACGCGCGGTTGCAACAGGAATGGCTCGACGTGACGTTGCCCGCCCGGCCGCGTCCGCAGGGCAGCGTGCACCCGGTCAGCCAGGTCATGGAGGAGTTGACCGCGATCTTCGCGGACATGGGATTCTCCGTCGCCGAGGGGCCGCAGGTCGAGACCGACTGGCACAATTTCGACGCGCTCAACATCCCGCCCGAACATCCGGCGCGCCAGGAACACGACACCTTCTTCATGCACCGCATGGAGGGCGACAACCGACCCCCGCATGTGCTGCGCACCCATACCAGCCCGGTGCAGATCCGCGCCATGCAGGCCCAGGGCGCACCGTTGCGCGTCATCGCGCCGGGGCGGGTCTACCGCATGGACATGGATCAGACCCACACGCCGATGTTTCATCAGGTCGAGGGGCTCGCCGTGGGGCGCGACATCTCGATGGCGAATCTGAAATGGACGCTCGAGGAGTTCTGCCGCGCCTTCTTTGAGGTCGACAGCGTCGAACTGCGATTTCGCGCCTCGCATTTTCCCTTCACCGAGCCCTCGGCCGAGGTCGATATACGCTGCTCCTGGGCCGAAGGGCAGCTGCGCATCGGAGAAGGCGACGACTGGATGGAGATCCTCGGCTCGGGCATGGTGCACCCGGCAGTGCTGCGCGCCGGGGGCATCGATCCGGATCAGTGGCAGGGCTTCGCCTTCGGCATGGGGATCGATCGCATCGCGATGCTGAAATACGGCATTCCCGACCTGCGCGCATTCTTCGAGTCCGATCTGCGCTGGCTGCGCCATTACGGATTTTCCGCGCTCGACATGCCCGACCTCGCTGGCGGCCTGAGCCGGTGACACCAGCCGACTCGATGCAACGGGTCGTGCAACAGCATGCTGCACCTGCGCTTGACGCGCCCCGGACCCGAGCTTAAGCACAGCACGTCGGGCCCGTAGCTCAATTGGTCAGAGCAGAGCGCTCATAACGCTTTGGTTGGGGGTTCGAGTCCCTCCGGGCCTACCATGGAAATTCCAAATATCGGGTATCCAATCATCGATGAGGTGGCCCGCGCAGACCTGGGCGTGGGCCACTATGCCTTGGCAGCGCCCACATTCGTCCGCTGTTGGGCTACAAGTTCAATCGCACCGTCCCGCTCGCCCGTATCCGCGCGATCGGACCACGTGCAACAAGTATCGAGATCATGTTTGGCCGGCTGAAGGACTGGCGGCGCATGGCAACCCGATACGACAGGTGCCCAACGGTCTTCCTATCCGTGATCGCGCTCGCAGCAACCGTCATCTATTGGCTATTGGTCCTGACCCTGGGCCAGCCTCTCGCCGTCGTCGATCGGCTCGTGCATCACGCCACCATCTTCGGTGATGAATGTCGAAAGCGATCGCCGCAAGGCCGCGGAGAAGGCCGAAGGACCCGGACGACCTCCGCGAAAGGTGTTACCGGCGGACATGAATGCAGATTGTCGCGCTATACAGCACGATCTCGCGGCTGGGGGCCGCCTGGTGGGACGCGCGTGAGCGCTGGCAGCGCCGCGATCTCGGCACCCGGCGCATGGTCTGGATCCGGGCGGACGGGGCGATTTCCCGCCGCGCTTGACCTGGGAAAGAACAATGCGTTCTGACCCTGATCGGCGCCGATGAATGGAGCCACAAGGAGGTTCCGGGCCTCGCCGTGTTGCGCGCTCAGAAACTGCCGAAAAGCGTGGCCAGCACGATCAGCAGGATCAGCGCGAGGATCGGGATCACGACGGCCACCACCGCGATATCACGATACGCCTCGCGATGCGTCAGACCGCAGATTGTCAGAAGCGTGATTACCGCGCCATTATGCGGCAGGGCGTCCAGCCCGCCCGTCGCCACCGCCGTCACCCGGTGCAGAAGCGCAGGCGCAATGCCCGCTTCCTCGCCCATCTGCAGATAAGTCTCGCCCAGCGTGGCGAGCGCAATGCTCATCCCGCCCGAGGCCGACCCGGTCATTCCGGCCAGGAGACTTGTGCCGACGGCCAGAGAGATCAGAGGGTTGTCGCCACCCACCGTCACCACCCAGTCGCGGATCGTGGCAAAGGCCGAGAGGGACGCGATCACCGCGCCGAACCCCACGAGGCTGGCCGTGTTGAAGATCGGCTTGAGCGAGTCCGCCGCACCGCGCTCGAGCGTCTCACCCAGATCGGCACGCAGCCGGCGCAGATGCAGAATAACCAGCGTGAGCGAGGAAAGCGTCAGCGCCGCGATGATCGACCATACTCCGCGCAAGCTGCCGACATCGGTCGCACCGTATTCGGGCCGTTCCAGATAGGCGGTGTCGAGCGCCGGGATGATGAGAAAGGTGAAGGAAAGGTTCAGCAGTATCACAAGCACCAGAGGCAGCGCCGCGATGACCAGCGATGGCGGATTGCTCGGCTCTCCGGTTTCCAGCGCGGCATCGTCATGCGCACCATATCCGGCTCCCAGCGCACGCGCCCGCCATTCCAGCCATTGCCAGCCAAGCAGCAGCATCACCGCGCCCGTCACAAGCCCGAGCCCGGGCGCGGCATAGGGCGTCGTGCCGAAGTAAGGCATGGGGATCGCGTTCTGAATTGCCGGCGTGCCCGGCAATGCGGTCATGGTGAAAGTGAACGCCCCCAGCGCGATTGCGGCGGGGATCAGCACCTTGGGCAGATCCGCCTGCCGAAACAATGCCGCCGCGATGGGATAGACCGCGAAGGCCACCACGAACAGCGATACCCCGCCATAGGTCATCACCGCGCAGCACAGGATCACCGCCAGAATTGCCCGCGCGGCGCCGAGTCTGCGGATGATCCCGTCGGCCAGTACCTGCGCGCTGCCCGAGGACTCCATCAGCTTGCCGAATACCGCGCCCAGCAGAAACAGCGGAAAATACTGGATGATGAAGCCGCCCGTGGCCGCCATGAACACCTGCGTGTAGCTCGCCAGCACCGGGCCGCCCTCGGCGGCGGTCACGGCAAGGATCGCCATGGCGGGCGCGAGCAGCAGCAGGCTGACTCCGCGATAGGCCAGATACATCAGCGCGCCCAGCGCGGCGGCGATTACGGCAACTCCGCTCACGGCATCACACCCGGCACGAGGCCGTGGCGAACGCATCGACGCAGCATGCATCGGGGCCTGGCATCGCGCGGTTGCCGCATGCCGCGTTCGGCCCATGGCCATCTGGCGCAGGTTTCACACGCTTTCCGTGGAATGTGTCGGGCATCTCGGGACAACCTTTTTCTGCGCTGCAGCATAGGAGCTCGGATCTGCCGGGTCAACGTGGGCGGACCGAATGCTCGCACCCCGGATGGGCGGGCCGGCCTATCGGACCGGTGCCGGGCCGATCGATCGCCGTTCGGCTTGCAGCGGTTCGTATTGACGGCCGTCAACGACCCCACGCGGCGTCTTGCCTATGGATCGGGGACGACACTGTCGGAGGCGACATGACACAGGAAGAGATCCGTCGCGCATTCATCGGGGAGTTGTGCCGCATCGCCTCGGACCTGGATCCCGAAGAGGTGGAGGGGGACGCGCATCTCCTCGACGATCTGGGGCTCGACTCGATGGATGTGCTCAACCTCGTCACCGCGCTCGCCAAGCGCTTCGCGATCACCATCCCCGAAGTCGAGTACGCTCAGCTCGAGACGCCGGATCAGGCGGTGAGCTATATCGCCCGCAAAACCGGGTAAGACCCCGACCCTCGGCGCGCGCGACGGGTCAACGCGCCCAGCAACCCGGCGCCCGGGCCAAATGCGCCGCTTCGTTAACGTTCGTCAATGATGCGGCACTGCCCCGCTTTCTACGCTGCTTCCAAGGATCCGCGGGAACACGCCAGCTCCGCATCCGGCCGAACGCAGGACTGGGCAGATGGCGGGAGGGGAAGTCATGGAGCCGACCACAAGCGCATCACCATCCCTGCGCGCACCGATGAACGTCACAGCGGCGTGCGAAGCTTGGCGGGCGCAGCCGTTCAGACGCAAGGCGGGCGCAGCCGATGCTCTTCACGACGCTTGACTTCTTCATCTTCCTGCCGGTCGCGGTGGTGCTGTTTCACGTGCTGCCCGCACGGATGCGCCTGCCATGGCTGATGCTGGCGAGCCTGGGATATTATGCCAGTTTCGGGATCGAGAATCTGGGCTATCTGGGCGCCGTCGCGGTGATCGCGCTGCTTGCGGGGCGCCACCTTCTGGATGCCGGGGCGGCCCGGCGCCGGCTCGCTTTCTGGGCCGGGACCCTCGGCATTCTGGCGCTGATGGGGCTGCTAAAATACTACGACGCCATCGTCGAGGGTATCGCGTGGCTGCCCGGCATCGGCCTGACCGCGCCGGCGGGGTTTTCCTTCTACGCCTTCACCGCGATCGCGCTTCTGGCCGACCGCTATCGCAGCCCCGCCGAGACCCGCGCCACCGCCGGGCAGGATATCGTCTATCTGGCGTGGTTTCCCAAGATTCTGGCCGGCCCGATCGAACGTGTCGCCCCCTTCACCGCCGCGCTGGGCAGGCGTTCCACACTCACGCCGGTGATGGTGGTGGCGGGATCGCAGTTGATCCTGTGGGGGCTGTTCAAAAAGGTGGTCGTGGCCGACAATCTCAGCCCCTTCGTCGATCGGGCCTATGCCATTCCCGCATATGCGGTGCCGGTCGAGCTGATCATCGCCACATATTTCTTTGCCTTCCAGATCTATTGCGACTTCTCGGGCTATACCGACATTGCGCGCGGCAGTTCCCGGCTGTTCGGCATCAAGCTGTCCGAAAACTTTCGCCGCGCCTATTTCGCGCAGTCGGTGGGCGAATTCTGGTCGCGGCGCTGGCACATCTCGCTGGCGAGCTGGTTTCGCGATTACCTCTATTATCCGATCGTGGGCGGGCGTGAGCACGCGCTGTGGATGTATCTCGGCGTGCTGGTGGTGTTCATCGCAAGCGGCATCTGGCACGCCGGTCTGGGCTACGGCATCGGCTGGGGATTCGTCGCCTGGGGGTTGCTAAACGGCCTGTATCTGGTGTTCGAGCGCGCGCTGAGCCCGCTGCGCAAGCGGCTCAAGGCGCGGCTGCGCGGCACCATATTGGGGCGTATCGTCGGTGTCGGCGCGGCGCTGCTGGTGTTCCATCTGGTGCTGATCAGCTGGGTATTCTTCCGCGCCGGCACGATCGGCGACTCGCTGACCATCCTGCGGCGCATCTGGGCGGCGCTGCCGGACCTTCCGCGCCTGCTGATGAATTACCCCTTCACCACCGAGCACAAGTTTCTGGCCGGGCTGATCGTGGTGCTCCTGGTGATCGAGCTGGCGCAGGAGATGCCCGCGCTCAGCCAGCGCGTCGCGGCGCTGCCGCGCGCGGTGCATTGGGCGGGGTGGTATGCGCTTCTCTTCGCCGTGATCGGGCTGGGCGCCTGGCAGGCCGAAGTCTTCGTCTACATGCAGTTCTGAGGGGGATGCGATGAAATCGAACGCCACCCGATCCGCATCGCCGAGCCTGCGTTCAATCGCGGGCTTTCTCGGCCTGTTCGTGCTGCTTTATGCCGTGGCGGCGATGATCGCCGAATGGACGGTGGCGCGCACGGACACCGAAACCGCGTTTCAGAAGCTGCTCGGCGCGCGCGGCGAACAGATTGACTGGCTGGTCCTCGGGGCCTCACATGCGCTGCCGCTGGACTATGGTGAAGTGCCGGCTCGACTGCGGGCCGATTCAGGCCAGTCGATGCTGGTGCTGGCCGAAATCGGCGCCGGGCCGCTCTACAACCGTCTTGTCCTCGACCATGCGCTGCGCGATCTGCAGCTGCAACGGGTTCTGTTGGTGCTGGACGATTTCGCCTTCCACGCGTCACAGTGGAACGAGGACCGGATCGCCGACCGGTCCCTGTTGCGCCAGACGCCCTTGCGGCTGACGACCGCGCGGGGCATGGCCGGGATGGTGCTGCGCGAGGGTGTCGATCCGCGCGCGTTGGCCGATTATCTGACCGGCTTTTCCAAGCTCAACCCGCCCCGGCTGTTCCCCGAGGAAGGCTGGCGTGGGGCGCGGGATTTCGAACGCAGCTTCCGGCCTTCACGCCACGCGGTGGAAAGCCGGATTGCGTATCTCTACCCGGACGGCGCCGAGCCGGCGCGCGCCGCGCGGTATCTGGCAACACTGGACGCCCTGATCGCCGAAGCCCGGGACAACGGGCTGGAGGTGAGCGTCATGAAACCGCCGCTGCCCGAGATCTTTCGCAACGCGCTGCCCGATCATGCCGAGTTCGAGCGCGATTTGCGCGCCGTGCTCGACCGGCGCAATGTGCCTCTGCACGACTTCACGGAGGTGCTTGACGATCCGGGGTACTATTTTGACACGGATCACCTGAATGCCTCGGGCGTCGAGGCATTCTACGAAGACCACCTGATCGATCTGCTGACGGCGCGGCGCGATTGAGCCGGCCCACCCCCGCCGCTGCTACGGCGAGACGGGGGTGCGCGGTCAGTAGGAAGCCCCCCCGGCGCGCAGCGGCGGCGGCACCAGGTCGATCGGGATACCGGCGTTGAGCACCAGATAATCGGCCATCAGGCTGCGCTCGGTCTCGTCCATGTCGATCTCGACATGACTGGGGTTGTTGAGCGTGCTCAACCAGGCCGAGCGTGTCCGGTCCTGGGTAACGGTCACGGTGATGATGTGACAGGACTGGCAGTATTGCATCGTCAGGTCGCGCCCGTCGCGCGGCAGCGCGGCGGCGAGTTCGGGACCCGCAGCGCCCGCGACCTCCATCGGGGATACATGTTCGAGATAGGCGGCCAGCGTCCGGCTTTCGAAATCGTCCAGCGCGTCGAGGCCGGCGACCGTGTCGCGGTTCGTTTCGATCCAGTCCTGCCATCCCTCGGCATCAAGGCTCTGACTGGCCATCGTGTCCAGCGCCTCCTGTGACGCGCCGGCGGAAATCACGCCTTGCATCAGCGTGCGCCCGCCGGACGGCACGAAGTCGAACAATTCATCGTCGCCGCGCACCGGGCCGGGGCCCAGCGCCATCATGAGGGCCGCCGTCAGGGGCAGCGAAAGCAGCACCCATGGCGATCCGGCCACACGTATGAAACTGCTGTTGTGCATCTTATCCCGTCCTTTCCGGCCCTGATGGCCGATGTCAGAAGCGCCATTCGGGTGGCACATCGTCGATCCGAAGCGGCATGTTGTATTCCGAATAGAGTGCGAAGGTCTCGATCTCGGTCCGGCTCATCGGGATCTCCAGGTGAAACGGCGCGTGGAAGGTCTGCATCCAACCCGCCTTGTCGCGATCATGCGCGAGATAGCCGGAAAAGAACCCGTGGCAGGACTGGCAATGCCGGATCGCCAGATCCCTGCCATCGCGCGGCAGGGCACCGGCAAGCGCCTCGGGGTCAAGCACGGCCAGCGCCTCGGGGTCCTCTACCGGCATGTTCAGCGAAAGATACCCGGCCAGCGTGAGCGCTTCGGTCTCGCTCAGAACTGCGTCGGTTCGCGTCAGGTAGTCCCACCATTCATCCTGGTCCAGCGACTCTGCCGCAACTTCCGCCAGCCGGTCCGGGTCGGCGCCGAACACCTTCAGTGCGAGCGTACGCCCGCCATCGGGCACGAACTCCATCCCCGCCTGCGCGAATGCCATGCCTGCCACCGCCGCCGCGCCGAGCCCCGCCACCCACTGGTGCCATGATGCCGACAGCCGGGGTCGTCGCGGGACGGTCATGGCTTCCCTCGATCGCCGGGATCGAAGGCGTAGACCGGAACCGACATGGTGGCGACCGGGCTTTCCCGACCGAACCCGCGGCCGCGCATGATGTCGAGCCGCGTGGCGGTCTGGTCGTCAAGGTACTCCTCGCGGCAGGCCGGGCAGACCATGGCCGGAATGCCCCGGATCACGGCCAGCGACTCTGTCGTGCGAAACACGGTCGAGATCGGGGTGGCGACCAGGTCGGCCTTGCCGCAAGTCGGGCAGTCGCCCCCGCCGGCTGCGCGCTCACCACCATTGCCTTTCCCGCGCTCCGTGGCCGATTCCGGGTCGGCGATCTGTTCATGCTTCATGTCCACCACCTTCAGATCGTTGTTGCGCCCGGCCCGCAGATCCGCGGACCGGGCTTTCAGGTGCCGTGTCAGCCGACCAGCCGTTTTGCAGCGTCGAAGACGTGATCGGCGTTGGGCCGCATCCACAGGAACATCTCCGGCGAGGCCGGCGGCGGCGCGTCGGGGAAGGCGACGCGCTTGTAGCGCACGCCGTCAACGTTCTCGGCGATCCGCGCGATGACCTCGGCGCCCGGGCAGAGGGTGTAGTAGGACTGATCCACCGTCAGCACGTGTCCGGTCTTGGAGGCCGATGTCACCAGCGTTTCGGTGTCCATTTCATTGAGGACACGCAGGTCGATCACCTCGACATCCATGCCGTCCTCGGCCAGGCGTTCGGCGGCGTCGAGCGCGACCGGCATGCCGGGACCCGAGCTGACGATGGTCAGATCGCTACCCTCGCGCGCCACGTTGGCACGGTCGAGCGGCACCTCATAGACCTCGTCGGGGACCTCGGCCGACAATGAGCGCAAACCGGCCGGATTGAGGAACACCACCGGGTCGGGGCTGCGCAGGGCCGACGTCATCAGCCCCTTGGCGTCATACGGGTTCGAGGGCACGACACAGCGCACGCCGGGCATCCGGGCATAGGCAGTATCGAGCTCGTAATCCGAATGCTGACCGGCAAAGCCCGGGGTCTGGCCCGTCAGCTCGATGATGAACACGACCGGCATCGAGGCTTTGCCACCGGTCATGTGTCGCAGCTTCGCGGCGTGGTTCTGGATCACCTGAAACGGCATCCCGGCGCCCTGGTAGGGGATGTAGGTCGCCGAACGCGAGCCCGCGAGCCCCGCACCGATCACCGTCGAGGCCATCCAGTTCTCGTCGATGGTGGTGTTGAGGACCCGCTTGCGGCCGAATTCGGTCTCGAGGTTGATCACCGGCATTCCGGGGGCGGAGGCCACTGGCGGTGTCAACTGGAAGATCCAGGTCATCGCGGGATCTTCGCGCATCTCGTGCTGGACCGCCTCAAGGACGGCGTAAATCCATGTCTTCTCGCTCATCTCTCAATCCTCCTCAAGGGGGCAGCGCTCAGCCGAACTGGCGTGCGGGGACGCGCCCTTCCGCGAATACATGCAGCAACCCGTCCTCGGGGTCGGCCAGCGGCTGCTCCATGGCCCAGGCAAAGGCCTCGTCCACCTCGGCGCGGATATCGGCCTCGATCTGCTCGGCGCGTTCAGCATCGATCACGCCCCAGGCGGTCAGCGTGTTGCGGCAGATGTCCACCGGATCGCGCTGCATCCAGGCACGCACCTCGCGCTCGGGCCGGAACGAGGTGATCGCCAGCGGGTCGTAACCGAAGGCGCCCAACTCACCCACCCGCGCGCCGGGGGCGCCCCAGTGGTTGTAGTAGCGGTAGGTCTTGGCCTCGATGAACCCCGGCCCGCCGCCGGCGCGCGCGCGTTCCACCGCCTCATGCATGGCGTTGTAGACCTGGAACACGTCCTGGCCGTCCACCACGCGCGCCGGAATCCCGTAGGCCGTGGCCGCATCGGCGATGTTGGTGTGCGGGCAGGAATAGGAATAATGCGCGTACTGGTGGTAGAGGTTGTTCTCCATGATGTAGATGAACGGCAGGTCGAGCAGCTTGGCATTGTTGAGCGCCGCGTGGAAATGCGGCGTGCCATAGGTTCCGTCGCCGCCGAACACCACCGACACCTGATCGCTGCCGCGCGCGCGAAAGGACAGCGCCGAACCCTGCGCCAGAACCGGCCCCGGCCCGATGATGCCGTCCGCGCCGATGAAACCGACCGACGGGTCGGACAGGTGCATCTGCGCACCGTAGCCGCCGTTCAGGCCGGTGGCGCGGAAATCGTTCTCGGCAGCCATGAGCTTCAGGTCCACGCCCTTGGCGATGGCGTGGCCGGTCGGCCGGTGGCTGGAATAGACCAGATCGATCTGGTCGAACGGCCCGTCATTGCGCAGCGCCGCGCAGACGCCCGCCGCGACGGCTTCCTGCCCGGCATAGAAGTGATTGTAGCCACGATAGCCCGGGTCATCGAGCATCTTGTCGGCCATGGTGCGTTCGTGCCAGCGGATGCGCAGGATTGTCGAGTACATGTCGATCAGCTTTTCGTCGCTGAGATCCCGCGCCCAGAAGCCGATCTCGCCGTTGGCTTTCGCCACCTGCGAGCCCAGCGACACCGCCAGCCCGGCAAGCCCGGCAATCTTGAGAAAACCACGACGCGAGGTGCCGCCACGCGCGTCGCCCATGTTGTCCTCGAATTGGTCGTCGGTCGTATGGTCCATCGTCTTTCCTCCCAAGCACGTCTTGCTTCGCCCCTGACGAAAGACACTACGACCGACACGCCATCGCGGCATTGATGGCCGTCAACGGATGGGTAGGCCTTCCGCGACCTTCATCGGTTTCGAACGTCCCCGACGCGCGGCCGCAGCCCCCGGCAGCCGTCGCCGGAGATCCCAGGCGGCAGCCCGGCCTGCGGGTTGACGGTCATCAATGACGCCAAAGACGCGAAACGTGACAACATGGCAGCTCAGGGCATCTCGAACATGGGGGGATCGGTGAAAACCTCCGGGATCGGAACTCTCGACCACGCGCCGCAAGTGGCGGCCGAATGGCTGAACGCGTTGTGCGAGGAGCTGGACTGGAACGACCGCAAACTGGCTTATCGGCTGCTGCGCGAAACGCTGCACGCCCTGCGCGACAACCTGCCGGTGGAACAGTCGGCAGATCTGGCGTCTCACATGCCGATCCTGATCCGCGGGCTCTATTTTGAGGGCTGGGACCCCGCGGCCATACCGACACATCCGCGCGAAAGGGGCACCTTTCTTGATCGGGTTGCCGCGCGTTTCGACCCCGCCTCCGGCGAGGACACGGAGAAAGCCGTCGCTGCCGTGATCACACTGTTGCAGCGCAGGATGTCGGTCGACGAGATCGATCTCGCAACCGGTGCGTTTCGCATGTCACCCGACCGCCGAAAGCACTGACCCCATGGGTGCATGACGCATCAGCGGATCGGTTCCGTCACGGTCGTGGATCGGGAACGGGCGCGCCGGGCAACAAGGGCCGGCGGCGCATGCAACCCTGTGGCCGCGGCACGCCGGCTTCGCAGCGGTTTGCGGCTGCGCCCGCACGGAAACAGCTTGTCCAGATAGGCACCGTCGAGCGCCGAGAGCCGCTCCAGCCCTGCGACGTCGCGCAGTTCGAACCGTCGCGAGTCCCTGATGACGATCAGCCCCTCATTTTCGAGGACATGCAACGCCCGGCAGAAGGATTCCACGGTCGTCCCCAGCAATTCGGCGGCGTCGTGACGCGGCAGAACCGAGGTGAGCAAGATTGCGCCGTCGGCAAGCGGGCTGGTGCGCATGAAACGCGAGGCCATCAGGAGCAACGCGGCGACTCGCGCATTCACGCTCAGGCTGGCACGGATCCACAGAATGCTTTGCAGCCTTGCCAGCCGAACCGAGTAGGACGACAGCAACCGGTGACGCACCTGCGGCAGGAACCTCGAATAATCCGTGCCCCGGTCATCATCGAACCGGCAGACTCGGGAGGTGA
This sequence comes from uncultured Alkalilacustris sp., assembly GCA_964564395.1. Lineage (GTDB taxonomy): Bacteria > Pseudomonadota > Alphaproteobacteria > Rhodobacterales > Rhodobacteraceae > Alkalilacustris. Next base: position 19,424 of record CAZMBT010000003.1, on the reverse strand, counting down.
CAAGCGCAGTGACGGCATGGGCCGAGGACCCTGTGGGCAGCAGCTCCCCGACCGGTTCACCGGGCAGGACAAGCCCCAGCATGTGCCGCCTGCCCCGCGCGTCCACCCTGTCCAATCGCATCAGACCGGACCGCAGGACGCCGACGAGCTGTCCGCTCCGCGACGTTTCGGCAATCCCGTTTCCGGCTTCGACCACCTCCACCACGGCACGCGCAGACTCGTCCATGGGCGCCATGCCACCCGCCGCCCCGATAATGCAGCTGCGCGTCTGACGACAGGTCGCGCATTCCGAATAGTATGTCTCAAATCCCATGAAGAACCCCCATTCGAGAGCGTTCGCCTTGGCCATTCCGACCAGAGCACCGGAATGGGTGCTCCCGAATCTCGGGCGAGCAGCGTTTCAAGTGTCGGGGAAAGCGCACTTCAGCGCATTGATGTGCATCAATCCGCCGGTGAGAAGGTCACGCAGACCGGCGCCAGGCAGGTTGCGCTATCCAAGCAAGCGATTCTCGGATACCGTCTTGGCTGTGGGCGCTTGGTGCGGGCGTTGGTGTTCCTTCGCCCGAAGCCTGCGGTGAAGACATTGGCCAATCTCTTTGCAGATGATCGGCAAGGCCCGATTAGACACAGCCCCCCGGATGCTTCGGATCATCGCGGCAACCACCCCAGCCGTGCATTCCACGATCATCTTGCCCCTGAAACGCGCGACAAGCTTGGCGCCATATCGCGATTGCGGACCTTTGCGCACCACACCAGAATCGCCGAGGAGGGTGATGAAACAGCTCTGGTCGGCAATGTCGTCTCGGGTGTGCTGAAGCTGGCCAAGACTCTGCCCGATGGGCGTCAGCAGATCGTCGGGCTGCTGCTCCCCACCGACATGTTCGGATACACCTTCGGCCCGGCGAACGGATTCTCGATCGAGGCGGCGACCGACGTGTCGCTTTGTGTGTTCGAACGCCCGCGTTTCGAGGCGCTCTTGCGCGCGGCACCGTCGCTGGAACGGGCGGTGGCCTGCGCCATCGTGGGGCAGTTCGAGATCACACGCGAATGGACGGTGCTGATGTCGGGAAGCACCGTCGCCACCAGGCTGGCGGGGTTCTTGCTGATGCAGTGCAATCGCTGGCCCCGAATGACATGCTCGGTCTCGGTGGAGAGCGGATGCATCCGGCTTTCGGTTCCGATCGACCGCAAGGATCTGGCGCAGTATCTCGGCACGACGGTCGAAAGCCTCAGCCGCGCGGTGCAGGAATTCGTCAGAACCGGCATCCTGCGCGTCGTGTCACCGTCGCAGTTCGACGTGCTCGATCCCGCCGGGTTGATCGCCAGGGCCGGAATGCCGGACCTGGACACCTCGGCCCTGACCCTGCAACGGCGCCATCAGGGGTAACCCGGGCCGATGCCCCTGCCCTCGGTCGCGCCGCACAACCCCGCCGCTCGTCTCCAATCGATGCGATGGCGTTGACGGCGCTCAATTCCCGGCCTCGCGCAGCGTGTTACGTCGGACCCGGACTGCAGGAAATCGCGGCACCGGGTGCGTTCGAAAGATGCCGCGCTGGCGAGGAGCACAGTCATATGACCTTCGAACCCATTCGCAAATCCGACGCCCTGCGGGAGGCCGCGCCCGACAACGCGCAGGCCCGTGCCGCGTTTACGTGGGACGCGGCGCGCGGGCGGCTGGCCGGCTTGCCCGGCGGCGGGATCAATATCGCCCATGAAGCGCTTGGCCGCCATCTGCCCGATCACGCCGATCAGATCGCGATCCGCTGGCTGGGGCGCGACGACAGCCGCCGAACCGTCACCTATGGCGAGCTCGATGCGATGGCCTCGCGCTTTGCCAATGTTCTGGCCGCGCACGGGATCGAGCGTGGCACGCGGCTCTACACGCTGATGGGGCGCCTGCCCGACCTCTATGCCGTGACACTGGGCGCACTCAAGGCGGGGCTGGTGGTCAGCCCGCTCTTCGCCGCCTTCGGGCCCGAACCCGTGCGCGCGCGCATGGAGATCGGCGAGGCGGGCGTGCTGGTCACAACGGAGGCGCTTTACCGCCGGAAGGTGGCGGACTGGCGCCATGAGATCCCGTCGCTCAGACTGGTGCTGATCGTGGGCAACGCGGCACCGGACGGCTGCACGGCGCTGGATCCGGCGATGACGGCGGCATCCGACGCATTCGACACGGTTGCGACCGACTCCGAGGAGATGGCGCTTTTGCACTTCACTTCGGGCACCACCGGCAAGCCCAAGGGGGTGGTGCATGTACATGGCGCGGTGGTGGCGCATGTCGAGACGGGGCGCATCGCGCTGGATTTGCGCGCGGGCGACACATACTGGTGCACCGCCGATCCCGGCTGGGTGACGGGGATGAGCTACGGCATCATCTCGCCGCTTGCCAACCGGGTGACGATGATCGTGGACGAGGCCGAATTCGACCTCGATCGCTGGTACAGGATCCTTGAACGCGAGCGCGTGCAGGTCTGGTACACCGCACCGACGGCCATCCGCATGATGATGCGCGCAGGAAAGGGCATGGCGCAGGGCCATGACTTTTCGGCGCTGCGGTTTCTCGCCAGCGTGGGCGAGCCGCTCAACGCCGAATGCGTGATCTGGGGCCACGAGGTCTTCGGCAAGCCGTTTCACGACAACTGGTGGCAGTCGGAAACCGGCGGCATCATGATAGCCAACACCCCCGCGATGGACATCAAGCCGGGCTCCATGGGCAAGCCGCTGCCGGGGATCGAGGCAGGCGTGGTCGATCAAGGGAAGGGCGCGCTGCATGTTCTCGACGCGGGCGAGATCGGCGAGTTGGCGCTGCGCACGGGCTGGCCGTCAATGATGCGCGCCTACCTTCACGAGGAGGAGCGCTACGCCAAATGCTTCGCGGACGGGTGGTATCTCACAGGCGATCTGGCGATGCACGACGAGGACGGCTATTTCTGGTTCGTCGGTCGCGCGGATGACCTGATCAAGTCGTCCGGGCATCTGATCGGCCCCTTCGAGGTCGAAAGCGCACTGATCGAGCACGAGGCCGTGGCCGAGGCCGCCGTCATCGGCATCCCCGACGAGACCGCGGGCGAGGTTGTCAAGGCATATGTGACGCTGAACGCGGGCTTCGAAGCCCATGAGGAGACCGAGCGCGCGATCCGGGGCCATGCCCGCAAACGTCTCGGCCCGGCCGTCGCACCGCGCGAGATCGTCTTTCGCAGCAGCCTGCCCAAGACGCGGTCAGGCAAGATCATGCGTCGATTGCTGCGCGCGCGCGAGCTTGGCCTGCCAGAAGGCGATATTTCCACCCTGGAAAGCGACGAACGATGACACAGGGCCAGAGGCCCGAACTCACATGTTGGAAGCCCGGAGCAGTCGCCGATCATCCGGTTGACACGTGACGGCCATTACCTCTGCCATGCTCCGTTGCCCATTCGCTCCGGTGACGGCACGGCGCGCGTCAGAAAGCTGCGCGTCAGCGGGCTGTGCGGTTTCATCGTCAGGCGCTCACTGGCCAGCGACTCCGCAAGGCCGGTCAACCCGCCGCGCAGCGCCGCCTCGGTCAGCGTCCAGGTAATGACGTCGCGCTGGGCATGGCTGCCGCCAAAGGCCTGCGTGATGTTGCGAGCACCGGTCAGCCACGACGCAGCCGCCTGATAATCGCCCCGCCAGAAGGCGGTAAAGCCCTCGATCAGGGGGCGACCGATGTGGCAGGCCCAGGCCGACGTTTCGGCGCCATTAACATGGCATCTGCGATAGCATTCGAGCATGCGTTCGACCTTGGCATCCTGACCTGCGCCGAGATGGGCCATCACGGCGTGCCAGTCATTGAACGGGTAGAAGGTCCACATGGTGTGGCGATCCCAGTTCTCCGACAGCTCGGTCCAGCGCTCTCCGACATCGAAGCCTGCCGCGCTCAGACGCCACAGCAGCGCCGACGCATCGACGAGCTGGACGGCGACCGCGCTCTTCTCGCCCCGAATCCGCCCGTCGTAGAGCGTAAGCGCCGCATCAGCCTCGCCGAGTTCAAGGTGAAAGAGCGCCTTGTGCCACCAGTTGTGAATCTGGAAGAAGTTGCCATCACCGGCCCAGTAAGGTTCGCGCGCCTGCATCCAGCTGATGCCCTCCTCGGCGCGTCCCTGCATTTCCATCACATGGGCGACGGCGTGATGGGCCCAGCAATTGAGCGGCTCGACCTCGATGGCCTCTCGACCGACGGCCTCGGCGCGCGACAGATCGCCCGACTCCTCCAGGCCGAAGGCCAGCATTCCCAGCACGACCGAATAGCCCGGCATGCCGCGCGACCACTGCGGCATCACCTGCGCGATCCGGTCATGCAGGCTGGCGGCATTGGCGCGATAGAAGTCCATCAGATGCCCGGACTGAAGCGCCACCAGATCGTAGGGATATCTGCCGTTATGGCGGTTCAGCGCCTCCGACGCCGTGGTCCAGTTGCCGTCGACAAGATTCCTGAGCGCAGCGACATGGGAGGCTTCGCGCTCATTCAGATCCATCTGCTGGACCTGCGCCAGCCGGCGTGCCGCCCGCTCGGTCGCCTCGGCCTCGGTCGACAGCGCGAGCAGGTGCACCCGGAGGATATGTGCCATGGCGAAATCCGGGGCCTGATCCACCGCCTGATCCAGCAGTTCGACAGGCGTGCCGCGATAAAGGTTGAAGGCGGTGACCGCCCGGTCGAAGAGCTCGACGGTTTCGCACGTCGCGCCAGTCATCTGATTGCCCTGACGATCTGCCAGCATGCTTCCATCCCGTGTTGTGAACCAGCAAGGAGTTCGGGTCCCTCAGAGGTCGCGTCGGATTTTCCCTTCGGATCGCAAGTTCCTCAGCGCCTCGATCGGGGATCAACCTATCGCCCCGCCAAGGCGACGCCAATCACCTTGCGATCACGATTGGATGTGGCGGCCGTGTCCGTTCAGTGACGCGCGGGCTGCGCTCCGCTTCACGGTATTTGCGGGCCATGCGCTGGCGATTGGCAGGGCCGCGGCGGCGGCCTCCCCGCCGGGATCAAGGCGGCCAACCGCCCGATGTTTCCGGCGCAATGGCGCAGGGCGACGGGATTGACTTGTCCTGAACACTTGTCGACTGTCCGGCACCGGGGGAGCGGTGCCTGACCTGCCTGCATCGCCCGGCCATCCGCACACCGCCGGAATGAGCGCAAAGAACCGAGCCAGAGATGAACACGACCGTAAAGAACACCGCGATCGACAGCGCACTCGAGGAAGCCATCGAGCGCTATACGCGCAAGAACCCCGAAAGCCTGCGTCAGCACGAGCGCGCCGCGCGGCACCTGCCGGGGGGCAATACCCGCACGGTGCTGTTCTACGAGCCCTTTCCGATCACCCTGACAAGCGGTGAAGGCGCTTATGTGACATCGCTCGATGGCGGGCGCTATGTGGATTTTCTGGGCGAGTATACGGCGGGTCTTTTCGGCCACTCGGACCCGATCATCCGTCAGGCCATCGATCATGCGCTCGACCGGGGCATCGTGCTGGGCGGGCACACCGAAACCGAGAGCAAGCTGGCCGAGGCGCTTTGCCAGCGCTATCCCTCCATCGAAAGGCTGCGCTTCACAAATTCCGGCACCGAGGCGAACGTGATGGCAATCAGCACTGCGCGGGCCGTCACCGGGCGCGAAAAGATCATGGTCTTCGAGGGCGCCTATCACGGCGGTGTCCTCACCTTTGCGGGCGAGGGTCCGCTCAACGCGCCCTTCGACTTCGTCCGCGCGACGTACAACGATGCCGATCGGGCGCTCGCACTGGCGGCCGAACATGGCAACGATCTGGCCGCCATCATAGTCGAGCCGATGCTGGGCGCGGGCGGCTGCATCCCCGCCGAGCGGCCTTTCCTCGCGGCCCTGCGTGAGGCCGCCGACCGTCACGGCGCCATTCTCATCTTCGACGAGGTGATGACGTCGCGCCTGTCTCCGGGCGGGTTGCAGGCGGTGCACGAGATCACGCCCGACATGACCACGCTGGGAAAATACATCGGTGGTGGCCTGAGCTTCGGCGCCTTCGGCGGGCGCGAAGACATCATGCGACGCTTTGATCCGCACCTGCCCGGCGCCTTTGCCCATGCGGGCACCTTCAACAACAACATCCTCACCATGTCGGCCGGGCTGGCCGCGATGACGCAGGTCTTCACGCCCGACGCCGCAACCGCGTTGACCGAACGCGGCGAGGCCCTGCGCCATCGGCTCAACGCGTTGGCGCAAAAGGCGGGTGCGGCGATGCACTTCACGGGCTACGGGTCGCTGATGACCGCACATATGCAGCGCGGCCGCATCCGCGCGCCGCAGGACGCCGCCGGCAGCAACAAGCAGTTGCGCGATCTGTTCTTCTTCGACCTGCTCGAACATGGCGTGTGGTTCTCACGCCGCGGCATGATCAATGTCTCGCTGCCCGCTGGCACGGCAGAACTTGCGCAGCTTGAAGCTGCAGTCGAGGAATTCATGGACAGTCGCGCCACGCTGCTGGGATAGGGGGCGCCCGGCTCGCACGCGCGTCATGCGGGCAAGGGCGACGGGGCATGCGACAGCGGCGTCGGACAAGACCCGGCGCGCGGCACGAACCGCGATGAACCTGCCCCACCGCAGGGCGCGACCGGTCGAACCGCTGCACCGGCTTCGGCGTCACGTGCGGCACAGTTTCAGCACTGCCGCGGAAAGCTGCTCAAGCGACATCTCCTTTTCCACCCCGCCATGACGCAGCGCCTCCTTCGGCATGCCGTAAACGACGCAGCTTTGCTCATTCTGTCCCAGGGTGCGGGCGCCGGCACTGCGCATCTCCTTCAGCCCGCGGGCGCCGTCATCCCCCATGCCGGTCATGATCACGCCGATGGCGTTGGAGCCTGCATGGCGCGCCACCGAGCGAAACAGCACATCCACCGACGGGCGGTGACGCGATACGAGGGGCCCGTCACGTACCTCGACCGCGTAGTTGGCTCCGCTGCGCGTCAACAATGTGTGGCGGTTTCCGGGCGCGATCAGCGCATGACCGCGCAGGAGCCGGTCGCCGCTACGCGCCTCGGCAACGCCGATGGCGCATTCGCCGTCCAGCCGACGGGCAAAAGCGGCGGTGAAGGCCTCGGGCATGTGCTGGACGATAACGATGGGCGGACAATCGGGCGGCATCGCGCACAGGAAGTGACGCAACGCCTCGGTCCCGCCGGTCGAGGCGCCGACGGCCACCACCTTTTCGGTCGTGCGCACCATCGCACGACTGCCGGGCGACGGCAGCACCGCATCAGCATCAAGCCGTGCCTGCACTGGACGGGGACGCAGTGCGGAAAGCCGCGCCTGTGCGGCAGCGCACACGGCGTCGCAGATGGCGATGCGACTTTCCTCCAGAAACCCGCGGATGCCGATCTGCGGCTTGCAGATCACATCCACTGCCCCTGCCGCCATGGCCTCGGCCAGAGTCTCGGTATTGGCCCCGACCAGCGAGGAACACATCACCACCGGAACCGGCGCCTGGGCCATCAGCCTGCGCAGGAAGGTGACACCGTCCATGCGCGGCATCTCCACATCGAGGGTGATCACGTCGGGGCGCTCGGCGCGCATCCGCTGGGCGGCCACGAGCGGATCCGACGCGGTGGCCATAACCTCGAGTTCAGGGGAGGACGCGATCAGGTCAGCCATTATCTGGCGCACCACCGCACTGTCATCGACGATGAGCACCCGATAGGGTGGGCGCGGCCGGCGGCTGGCGGGGCCGGAAGGCGCGGGCGAACGCACATGGCCGGGCATCGGGTTCACTCCTTGCGGTAGATGGAACTGGCCACCTGACGCAGCCCGTCGGGTATGGTGGCGAGGCTCTCGGAATGGCCGGTAAGCAAGAAGCCACCGGGGCGCAGCCGGGCGATGACCTGGGCAACGGTGCGCTGTTGATCCTCGGGACTGAAATAGATCAGCACGTTGCGCAGAAACACCACATCCGCCATCAGGTTCAGCGTCGGCGAGAGGTTGACCAGATTGGCATGTGCAAGCCGCGCCCGGCTGCGCAATCGCGGCACGATACGAAGACGCGCCGGTTGCGCGCCGGGGCGGCTGCGCAGGAGATAGTCGCGACGAAAATCCTCGGGCAGATCGGCGACTTCGTCCGCGCTGAACACCGCCTGCGCGGCCCGCTTCAGGATACGACGCGAGATGTCGGTACCGATGACGGCCCAGTCGCAGTCCGGTCGCAGCGTGCGCAGCCGCCGGTCGACCACCATCGCGGCGGTCCACATTTCCGAACCCAGCGAGCACGCCGCGCTCCAGATGGTAAGCGGCGCCCCCTCGCCGGCGCCACGCTCAATGAGCGCGGGCAGGCCCTCCTCTGCCAGCCAGTCGAAATGGGCCTTTTCACGGAAGAAGGACGTCGTGTGAGTCGTGAGCGCCTCGACGAGCCGGGCACGCTCTCCGCGCCTGGCAGGCCCTTCGAGCCGTTGCAGATAGAGGCGATAGTCCTGGCAGCCGATCTCGCGCAGGCGCCGCCCGACACGCATTTCCAGAAAGCTGCGCTTTTTTGGATCGATGGCGACGCCGGCTTCCTCATGCGCGATCCGGCAAAGTGTCTGAGCTTCCGCCATGTTCATACGCGGGAGGGTCAGGGCCATGACCCTGCCCTCCGTCGCCACCATTCAGTCACGAGAAGTCGAACGGATCGCATCCTTCGCTCCCGAACAGCCGCTCCATAGCGAGAACCATGGCGAGCGCCCCGCCGATACGCGCGATACCGCGCACCGTCGAATCGTCCCAGCCGGTAACCCGCTCGGCCGCGGCCTCGATCTCGTCTGGGCCGAGTTCGATCACGCCACGCACCTGCTCGGCGATCACGCCGATCGGGGTCCCGCCCTCCCGATCCCGCATGAAGACGATGATGCGCCCCTCACGATCCGATTCGCGAGGTCCCAAAGACAATCGACCGGACAGATCGATCACCGCCACGCTTTCGCCTCGGATATCGATCACTCCCAGCAACTCGGGCGAGGCATTGGGAAGCGGTGTGATCGGCTGGTGGTCGAGTACCTCGCGGACATACTGCACATCGGCTGCGAAGATCTGCCCGGCCATGTCGAAGGCAAGGTAGGTCTGCGGCTCGTCGGCGTTGGCCGCGCCCGCCCCCGGTCGGGGCAAGGACGTGGCCGGCGAATTGGCCGTGATGGCTGCAGCTTCGCTCATCGTAGCCTCCCTGCCGCACCTGGCGGCAATCCCGCGCCCGGCTGCGCCTTCCGACAAACCGGTTCAGTAACGTTCGAATTCGGCATCCGACACCTCCTCCGCACCCAGATCGAGCGCGACACCATTGCCGGCACCGTTGCCTGCCGTGGCCGACGCCGGCCCCGTCTCGGGCGCCGATTTCGGGCGCATACGGGTGCCCGGCTTTCGATCAGCGACTGATGCGGCGGGTTGCGCCGCCTTTGCCGCCGTGCCGGCACGCGCAGCCGGGGCGACATCAGTGTCGGATGTGTTGCTGTTTCTGGCTGCCGCCGGCTTTGCGGGCACCGCTGTATCCTTGCCGGAACCAACCGGCGCCTCATCACCCAGCTGGAAGAAGCTAACCGTACCGCGCAACTGCTCGGCCTGTGACGCGAGGTTTTCGGCCACGGATGCGGACTCGGTGGATGCGGCGGCATTCTGCTGTATCACCGTATCCAGCTCGCGGATCGCCTCATTGATCTGGTCGGCACCTGTATTCTGCTCGCGCGATGCGGCAGAAATCTCCTGCACCAGATCCGCCGTGCGCTGAATGCTCGGCACCAGGCTTCGCAGCATTTCGCCGGCGCGCTGACTGACCTCGACGGTGCGCCCGGAAAGCCCGCTGATCTCGCCGGCGGCCTCCTGGCTGCGTTCGGCCAGTTTGCGCACCTCGGACGCGACCACAGCGAACCCCTTGCCGTGCTGTCCAGCGCGCGCGGCCTCGACTGCCGCGTTGAGCGCCAGAAGATCGGTCTGCCGGGCGATCTCCTGTATGATGTTGATCTTCTCGGCAATGCTCCGCATGGCCTCCACGGCCTCGTCTACAGCCTTGCCGCTGTCTTCCGCCTCCTGCGCGGATTGCGACGCAATCTTCTCGGTCTGCGCGGCATTGTCCGCCGACTGGCGTATATTGGCCGACATTTCCTCCATCGACGCGCTGGCCTGTTCGGCGGCGGCGGCCTGTTCGGTGGACCCCTGACTGAGTTGTTCGGAGGTGGCACTCATCGCCTCGGAGCCCGAGGCGACATTGCCGACCACCAGCGTGACCTGACCCATGACGTCGACCAGCTTGTCGCGCATGCGACGCATCGCCTGCTGCAACTGGCCGATCTCGCCGCCCGTGTCCACGGTGACGGTTTCGCTGAAATCGCCATCGGCGAGCCGGTCGGCCAGGGCGACGACGCGACCCAGCCCGCTGGTGATCATGCGGATCAGGAAGACCGCCATCAGGATCGCACCGAGCAGGGCGACGGCCGTCAGCACCGAATAGACGGCGAGCGCCCGCTGACCTTCGGCACCAAGCGCGGTGACGGTGCCGATGATATCGGCGGCAATCTGATCCTCGACCAGCTTCATCTGGTCGATCCGCTCGGTGCTCACATCGAACCAGTAAGCGCCCTCGGCACCTTCGAGATCGCCCTCCAACCCGCCCTCGCGGATCTGGTTGCGGATTCGAGCCGTCTCGTTGACCGCCCTCCCCGAGACCGTGCGGTCATGAAGGGCGACGTGTTCATCCCTGGCCTGTCCGCGAAAAATGCGGAAATAGGTTTCCTGTTCGGCACCGATGCGCAGAAGCTGTTGGTAAGCATCCGGGCTGAATCGGCCGACGGCCAGCCCCGCAGCACCGGCGCCGCGTTCCTGACCAGCGCTTTCCTTGGCCTGCATGTAGGTCACATAGGCGTTCACACGGGCGGCAACGTCGACGTCCTCGCTGACCCCGGCGATATAGGTCACGCTGTCCAGCAAGGTTCCGATGGTGCCGGTGTAGTATCCGAGGCTGTCACTGGCACTCAATCGCAAGTCCGATGCGGACTCCCGAATCCTGTCGAGCCTGCCCAACTCGCGCATGTTCGCTTCATGATAGCTGCGAAGGGCGCTGCTCGTGTCCGTAATGCCGGTCTCGGCCACAAAGGCGACAAGCTCGCGTATCGCGCTGTCAGTCGCGCGGCGCTCTTCCTGCAAAGCCTCACCGCGATCCTGCCCGCGGCTGCCGATGAAGAGCGCCGAGGTGCCGCGCTCGAGTTGTAGAGAATGTACAACCTCACCGACACGGGTGGCGAAGCCCGCGAGTTCCTGCAAGCGGTCCATCCGTTGGGCGACCTGCAAGCGTTCGACCATCGCGTTGCCGGCGAACCAGATCATGCCGATCATCGGCAGCGCAAGGATGAGGAGAACCTGGGAGCGGATCCGCATGTTCTTCAGGGACGGGAGGTTCATCTTTTGTCCTTTCAAGCGCATGAATTGCCGTGAGAGATCGGTCGGTGACATCGCGGCGCGGAGTGCGCGCGCGCCCCCGATCGGAAGCGGTTTCGATGGCCGCTCGGCGGTGGAGCCCGCCCCTGGGCTGCGGGTTTGCGCGTCGGATCATGTCGGAGCCCCGATCTCTTGGGAGGGCTGTTCCGGCGCGAAGACCGCTTGCGCATCGAGCAACACAACAAGCCGTCCCTGATGGGTGCAGATGCCGTGGATGAAGCGCTCCGGCCAGCGCGCGCCGAGTTCGGGAATGGGTTCGAAGCTGTCCGGGTCCGACTCGATCACCTCATCGACCGAGTCGGCGGTGATTGCGAGCCGGGTGGGTTCGCCTGAGACGGGCAGTTCGAGAACGATGAAGCGGCCGGATTCGCCGGGGCGAGCTGGCGGCATGCCGAGGCGTTGTCGAAGATCGAACAAGGGCGCGATACTGCCCCGCACATTGATCAGTTCGCAGGCAAATTCGGGCGCGCCCGGCATGCGCGTGGCGGCGATCGGATCGAGGATTTCGTACACGCCGTTTACCGGCAAGGCAAAGGCTTCACCCGAAAGGCGAAATATCAGCAGAACTGCCTTATTGGCATCGGATGCCGAATCGGCAGGGTACTCGGTGGCCGCCGCTTGCTCCGCTTTCATGACCCTCTCCTAAGCAACATTGCCACGCACGCGGGCAATGCCCTGACGGCACAGCGTGACCACATCGACGATAAGCGCGACCGCCCCGTCTCCGAGTATCGTGGCGCCTGCGAGGCCCGGAATCGCGCGGTGATAGATGCTCAACGGCTTGATGACCGTCTGGTTGAGTCCGAGTATCTCCTCGACGACCAGCCCGAGGCGCTGCCCCTCGGCGCGCACGACAACGACACGGCCTTGATCGCCCAGACTGTCACACTCACCGTGACCAACCATGCCCAGCGCCTGATCGAGGGGTCGAAAGGCAACCATCTGCTCGCGGATACGCAGCATGCTGCGGCCGCTTTCGCGGTTGCGCTCGGCGGCATCGAGTTCGACACATTCCTCGACCACTGCCAGCGGAATGACGAAGGTCCCGCTGCCCAGCTTCACGAGCAACCCGTCGATGATGGAAAGGGTGACCGGCAGACGCAGGGTGATCCGGGTGCCCTGCCCGGATTGCGAGCCCACCTCGAGCGAACCGCGCAGCGCCTCGATCGCGCTTCTCACCGCGTCCATGCCAACGCCACGCCCCGAAACGCTCGAGAGTTCGCGGGCCGTCGAAAACCCGGGTGCGAAGACCAGCTGGTGCAGGTCGGCATCGTTCGGGCGATCATCCGGCGCCAACAACCCACGCTCGACAGCGCGGACGCGGATTGCCTCCGCGTCAAGGCCGCCGCCATCATCGCTGACCGTGATCAACACCTCGCCCCCCTCCTGCCGGGCGGCGAGCGTGACTGTCCCGCTGTCCGGCTTGCCGCGTTGGCGGCGAGTTGGAACATCCTCGATGCCGTGATCGACGGCGTTGCGGATCATGTGCACCAGCGGCTCACCCAGCCGATCGATGACGTTCTTGTCCAGTTCGGTTTCCCCTCCCTCGGCCACCAACTCGACTGACTTGCCGAGTTCGCCGGACAGATCGCGAACGACGCGCCGGAACTTGCCGAAGACGACCTCGATGGGCAGCATGCGAATGGAAAGCGTGGAGTCGCGCAGACCGGCGACAAGTCGTTCCACCTCTTCGACGACACCTTCGAGCTCGGCATCATTACTTGCGGCCGCGATCTGGTGCAGGCGCGACTGCACGATCACCAGCTCGCCCAGTTGATCGATGATCGAATCGAGCTTGCCGGCCGGAACCCGCACGCTTTCGCGACCGGCCTGACCGGACCCTGCGCCTTGCGTCCGCGCACTCCCCGAACCAGTCGCATCTGCTGCCGGAACAGGGATCCCGGAGGCATCGCTCGGCGCAGCCGATGCGTCCTGCGCCTCGGCACCGTCCGCGGCTTCGGCGGAATCGTCGGCAGCGACCGCTCCAGCCATCGACGGCTCGATCGGCGCAATCTGAAGCTCGGCATTATCGGCGAAAATGAAGACGGATTCCAGCTCTTCCAACGGGCGCGCGGTGTCCAGAGCAATATCCCAGCCGAGGTAGCAAATGTCGGGCTTGATATCCTCGAGCTGGGGCACATCGGCGCCCTCGATGCCGATCTCGGCATCACCAAGCCCCGCGACTTCCTGGGCCAGCAGGTCCGGGCGCATCCCGTTTCGCAACGCTTCCGCTGCCGGGCGAAAACGGATACGCCATCGGGTCCCCGGCAGTGCGGTTCCCTGGACGGTTTCCGGCGCCTCTCCCTTTTGGTCGCTTACGTTCCCCGCCGGTGCGGAGGCGGTCAGCTCGGCAAGGCGGGCCAGCAACGTCTGCGCCGCCTCGCCCTGTTCCAGCGCCCGCGCATCGGGGCCGTCGCCGCCGCAGTCCAACAGTGCCAGCATGTGATCACGCGCTCGCAGCGCGAGATCGATCAATTCGCGCCCTACCACCAGGCGCCCTTCACGCACCCTGTCGAAGGCTTCCTCGAAATGGTGGGTAAAGCGCGCCAGCACCGTAAAGCCGAACATTGCGCCGGACCCCTTGACAGTGTGAAGGGTCCGAAAGACGGCATCCACACGCGCCGCACCGGCATCGGTTTCGAGATCTAGCAGAAGGCCCTCCAGCGCCTCGAGCATCTCGCGTGCTTCTGCCGTGAAACTGGCGATTGCGGGGTGAGGTTCGTTCATCACGCGCGCTCCTTCAGCCCGCCAGTTTGCGTGCGACCGCCGCCAGCATGTCGGCATCGAACGGCTTGTCGATCCAGCCGGTCGCACCCGCGGCCTTGCCCTCAGCCTTCAACTCGGGCCTGGTCTCGGTAGAAAGCATGACGATCGGCACGCCCTGATTGACGGCAGCGCCGCGAGCTTCGCGGATGAACTCAAGACCGTTCATCACCGGCATGTTCAGATCGGTGATGACGAGGTCGAGTTTCTGGCTGCGGAACTTGTCCAGCCCCTCGGCGCCGTTTTCGGCGGCCACGACGCTGTACCCTTGCGGTTCGAGCGTGAAGCTTATCATGTCCCGCACGGCGCGGCTGTCATCGACTATCAGGACCGCGCGCGTCATGTCCCACCCCGCGCCGAGGCGGCGGCGGGCGCTGTTGTCGCCGCGCCGAGCTGCGATTCCGCCAGCGGGCCGTACCCGCCGAAACTGTCCCTGGCGCATAGGCTGCGGCGGGCTGCAAGCGCAAGCTGCAACGCCGGGGCTGTGGCCGCATGTCCGGAAAGTTCCAGCCGGATGCGGGCGGGTACCGGTGTCGCCTGGATCACTTCCAGCAACTGCAGGCGCGCGGTCTCTGCCGCGTCGACATCCATATCGGCGGCCAGCGTGAGTTCCAAACCGTCGTCAACTGCCCTTTGCGTGACCGCCTGCGGTAGCGTTCGTCCCATGATTCCCTCCGGTGACTGTCCGCAGAGTCTCGCGCAGGTTTTAAGAATGCGTGTGCGGCCGACATCCTTTGCCGCGGACCCGGGGCGGCCGAATCCGTCGTTCGGATGACGGTCACGTACACGCTCCTTCAACGATTTACTGACACGACCGGAGCCGACGAGCCGAAAGCGGGGGTGAATGAATGAAGAATCTCGCGACGCGCATTCCGGCGGTGGATCCCGCCGCGCCGCCGCTGCCGGCCGCCATCGAGGCAAGTCGCATCGCATGCATCGAGGGGTTCGCAGGACTGGCCAACCAGGCCGGCAACCTGCGCGACGCCCTCGACACGGCAACGCGACAAGTGTCGGAGCTGTCAGCCATGCTGCACAAGCTGGGCGCCGGACTGGACACCCGCACGGCCATCATCGGTGCTTGCAACGATCTCGACGCGGCACTTGGCCGGGCCGGCGCGGCGCTACATGAAAGGACGGTACAACAGGCCATGCACGCCGCGCGGGACGCGTTGGCCGGACTTGCGCGTCAGGCGCGGCAGTTGTCCGCGGTGTCTTCGATCACCCTGGTCTCGGCACGCTCGGCCGGAACAGAGGGACTCGACGATTATGTTGCGACCCAGCGCAGAATGATCGATGACCTGTCCGAAGCGATCGAGCAGGTCGATCACGGCCTCGGACTGATCCGGGGCAGCCATGCCAGGGTGCTGAACGATGTCGCCACCGCCACGGTACGGGTGGAAACGGCGATCGGCCGACTGAACACGATGCGCGCGGATGGCGAAACGGGTGCGGCAGACCTTGCCGCGCTGAAGGGCCGGATCGCCGCGCTGGCTGATCGGCTCGATGCCGCGGCAAGGTACGAAACGGGTGCGCTGGTCACCGCGGTCCAGTTCTCTGACGCGCTCTCGCAGCGGCTGGAACATGTGATGGCGATTCTGGCCGCCGCTCCGGCACGTGGGCCGGTTCTGGAATCATTGGCCGCTGCACAGATCGATGCCCTGACCCAGGACGCCGGGACAGTCCTGACCGAGTTGAGCGGGGTCCTCGCTCGGCTGGCCGAAGTCGGTGCCGGCGCCGCCGACGCACTGCGATCGCATGAGGGGATGCAGGCCGAGGCGCTACTGAGCAACCGCCGTAACGATCTGGCCGAGGGTCGGGCATTGCAGGCGCTGGTGATGCCCTCGCTCGAGGCAGCGCAGATCGGCGCCGAGGCCATCCGCCAGCAGATCGTCCAGGCGCGCGCACGGTACGACCGTCTGGGCGAAACCGCTGACGGCGTGAACCTGAGCGCAATCAACGCCACTCTGCTGACGGCGCGCGGTCGCTCCACGCAGGCCGCGATGGCGGTGCTCTCTGAGTCGGTACGCGCGTCGGCGCGCGAATGCGACATCCAGAGCAACACCTGTCGCAGGGCCATGGAAGACCTCGACCACGCGGTGAATGAGGCCGGTTTCCCGGCCCTGGCCGACACGGCCGAGGTCATGCGCGAGGCGCTCGAAGCATGCGCGCGCGGGCTGGCTGCGGCCGAGGGTGATCTGACGCGTCTGGCCGCCATGCGTGACGAGGTCAGCGACGCTGCCCATTCGCTCGTTGCGGCCATCGGCGCGGGCCGGACGGCGCTGGCGAAGGTAACCCCGGCCATTGCGCAGTTGCGCGGGTCCTCAGCCGGGTTGGGAGGAGATGCTCGACCCGGACCGCAGGACGCCGAAACCCTGGCAGCGATCGCCGATCTCTATACCATGCCCCGCGAGCGTGAAGTGCACGCCGCCTTTGCAGGCACACACGAAAGAGCATCGGGTCCGGCCAGGCAGGAACTCGGTGACATCCTCTTCTGATTCTTCTGACGCCAGCCCGCACCCGCCCCGGCATCAGCGCGCTGGCAGATACGCTTCGGTCGATCCGATCGGGCCGGGCTTCGCGCCCAGCAAGCCGTTTCGCGTTCCGGCGCGGGCGGGCCGGACTCCGCCATCGAGCGCCTGTCGGGACTGTCGCGCCGGCACGCGATCCGCGATACTCTGTCCGGAACACCCCTCGGAGGCCAAGGCATGTGGCCGGATCATCGA
Source organism: uncultured Alkalilacustris sp. (assembly GCA_964564395.1). Lineage (GTDB taxonomy): Bacteria > Pseudomonadota > Alphaproteobacteria > Rhodobacterales > Rhodobacteraceae > Alkalilacustris. The sequence continues at coordinate 2,507 of CAZMBT010000003.1, read as the reverse complement.
CTTCAGGAACTGCTCGGCATCGAGTTGCCAATCGTCCAGGCCCCGATGGCGGGGGCCGGGCTGGCCGATCTGGCTGTGGCCGTTGCGAAGGCCGGCGGGCTGGGCTCGCTGCCTTGCGCGTTGCTTGACCCACACATGATCCGCGCCGAGGTCGCGCGCTTTCGCAAGGGGACCGATCGGCCCCTCAACCTCAACTTCTTCTGCCACAAGCCGGCCGATCCCGACCCCGAGCGCGAAGCAGCGTGGCGACAAAGTCTTGCGCCCCACTACCAGAAGCTCGGGCTCGATGCCGAAGCAGCCGCGCCGGCATCCGGCCGCGCACCATTCGACGCGCGCCTGTGTGCGCTGATCGAGGAATTGCGCCCCGAGGTCGTGAGCTTCCATTTCGGGCTACCCGAACGCGCGCTCCGAGCCCGCGTCGCGGCCACCGGGGCGCGCATCCTGTCCTCCGCCACCACGGTTGACGAGGCCCGCTGGCTAGAGGCGGAAGGCTGCGATGCCATCATCGCGCAAGGGATCGAGGCGGGCGGCCACCGAGGCATGTTCCGCACCGACGACATCGCGACGCAGATCGGCACCCTGTCGTTGGTGCCACAGATTGCCGACGCGGTGCGCGTTCCGGTCATTGCCGCTGGCGGCATCGCGGACGGGCGGGGTATCGCGGCGGCCTTCATGCTGGGCGCAGCCGGGGTACAGATCGGCACAGCCTTTCTCTTCTGCCCCGAGGCAACAATTTCCCAGCCACACCGCAGCGCGCTGGCCGAGGGGGCCGGGCGCGAAACCGCACTGACCAATGTCTTTACAGGGCGCCCGGCGCGCGGCATCGTCAACAAGCTCGTGCGCGATCTCGGACCGATGAGCCAGGTTGCCCCGACCTTTCCCCTGGCCGGCAATGCACTTGCACCACTGCGCGCGGCGACCGAATCCACCGGTTCGGAGGATTTCATGCCACTATGGTCAGGCCAGTCCGCAGGCCTCTGCCGCAAGATGCCGGCTGCGGATCTTACCCGCGATCTGGCCGATGCGGCAAAGGCACGGCTTTCGCAATTTGCGCAACACTGATGGAGTCCGCTCTCCGACTGTGAGCCGCGTCTTCAACCTCTACCGGCCAGCACGGACGGATCTTCTGCCCTGCCTTCGCTTGCGCAAGCCGCGCGGCTGCTGCCTGTACAGGCGCTCGGGTCACCGCTTCTCAGTGCGTCTGGGGCCTCGAAGGCGGATGCTGGACGGGACACGCCGCATCAAGGTCTTCGGCAGGGTTGCCTTCTACCGTACGGATCGAGTGCCCCGAAGATCGCATCGGTCCAGGCGCCGGGCCCGATGTTGTCCTGCATCAGCAGTTGATCCACCGCCCGGCTGTCAGGCCCGCGTCGCCGAGGCGGTCACCGCGCACCCCCAACCTGAATCAGGACCTTCACAGTGGCGTCATTCGCCCTGCGCGGGGCGCATCTGAGGGCAGTGTCCCGTGGCGTTCTCCAGTCGCCTTGGTCAAGAGCTGATCTTTCATCGCTCCATCCTGCGTGCCGGGCTCTGGGGCGTCGCTCCGTGGTCGCCGCAAGTAGGCGCCACATGTTTGCGTTCACCCGAAACCGCGCGTCAGCGCGGCCAAGTGTCATCCGCGGCGAAAAACGGTTGACCCCACGACCTCGCCAAGCGACTTTTGCGCTGGACGTCAAGCCACGTGGGGAGTGCCGGACGAGGGCGCCGCGCTGCGGTACCGGGTCGCAGCCGTCATGTCGCAAACGGGAGCCGATGCGGCGCTGCTGCGCCATCCGTCACCCCGGCTCCATGTCAATGGCAGCTCTTTGGAAAACGCGGGGCAGGGAAGGACCGATCATGCTCCACGTTCTGGCCGGGGTCTGGGCGCTGCTGCTGGGCGTGGTGTTGATCATGCTTGGCAACGGCATGCATTTCACCCTGATCGGCCTGCGCGGCGGGCTCGAAGGATTCTCGGCCGCCGAACTCGCAGTCGTCATCTCGGGTTATTTCGTAGGCTTCCTTGCCGGCGCGCGTTACGCCCCGGTGCTGATCCGACGGGTGGGCCATGTGCGGGTCTTCGCGGCGCTGGGCAGCTTCATGTCGGCGGGGCTCATCGCCTTTACCCTGCTGCCCGAGCCGGCGGTCTGGACGTTGCTGCGGCTGCTGATCGGCTTTTGCATGTCGGGGATCTATGTCGTCGCCGAAAGCTGGCTGAACGACTCGGCCACCAATGAAACCCGCGGCAAGGTGCTGTCGGCCTACATGATCTGCCAAACGCTGGGCATCATCGGCGCGCAGGGGTTGCTGACGCTGGGCGATGCGGCCACGGCAGCGTTGTTCATTGCCGCCTCGATCCTGGTGTCAGTGTCCTTCGCGCCCATCCTGTTGTCGATCAGCCCTGCGCCTGCGGTCAAGGTGGCGCGGCCGATGTCGATGCGTGCGTTGTTTTCAGGATCGCCGCTGGGCACGGTGGGCATCTTCCTGCTGGGCAGCATCTATGCCACGCAATCGGGCATGGGCGCGGTCTA
>CAZMBT010000002.1:7510-34576 GCA_964564395.1 uncultured Alkalilacustris sp. | reverse complement strand
TGATGTTGGTCTCGTTCGCATCCGACCCGCCAAGGCCGAAATAGACCTTGCTCATGTTCGCGGGGGCGCGGTCGATGATCATTTTCGCAAGGGTGATCGCCGCTTCGCTGCCATGGCCGACATAGGCGTGGTAATAGGCCAGCTGGCGCGCCTGCTCGGCGATCGCATCCGCGATCTCGGTACGGCCGTATCCGACATTGACGCAGTACAACCCGGCAAAGGCATCCAGCAGACGCTTGCCGTCGCGGTCCTCGATATGGACCCCCTTGCCGCCGGTGACGATCCGCGTCGGGCTTTCGCCCCGCGCGTGTTGCCCGAGATGCGTGGAGGGGTGCAGGAACGCCTCGCGGTCCCATTGATCCAGCTTGTCATTGGTCAGCATCTGCGTCTCCTTGAAAGCATGACTCCGGCGGCGCCAACGGCACCGGTCACCGCCACCATAGGGCAGACGCTGAAGATGGTGTTTCTGAAAACGGTCGCCGCCGCCGAAGAAAAATCGTGCCGCCGGCGCGTCGTGGGCACCGGCGGCAATTCAGCTCGCGGCCGACGCGATCAACAGGGGCCGATTCGGTAGGTCCCGTCGCCGCGCGCATAGGCGCATTCGCCGGTCTGTTCGTTCTGTGCCACCATGGTGCCGACGGCCGCACCGGCGAGGCCAGCCGCGATCGTCCAGTTGGGGTTCGCATCCAGAACCCGCGCGGTGACGATACCGGCCGTGCCGCCGGCAAGACCCCCGGCCACCGTGCGTTGCTGCGGGGTCATCGGTCCGCAGGCGGCGGCGCCCAGGAGGGCCGCGACCATTCCGATCAGGATCAGCTTGTTCATTTCCAGAGCCCTTTCATCGATTTGCTGCGGTTGCCGCGCGCCGCCGCTCCCGAACGCCGCGCCTTGCGTCGTATTATAGCATCTCGAAGGGAAAAATGCAGCCGAACTGCGCGAAGCCCGAGCTGTCGGGTGTCGGGCATCGCATTCGTTCTGATCGGTCCCAATTGCGCACATTGGGCATGCGCCGGGGCGATGGAACCAATCGACAGCGACACATCCTAGGGGTCCGATGGCTGCATCAGCACGTCAAGCGGCGGCGGCGCCTGCGCCTTGACCGGCTTGGTCACGACATAGGTGTAGTAGCGCGCGACGCTGGGCCCGTCCGCGAGCACTTCCTCCATCAGCGACTGATAGCGGTCGAGGTCGCGCGTGACGATCTGCAGCAGATAGTCGAAACCGCCACCCAGCGCCCAGCAGGCGGTGATTTCGTCACGGGACTCCATCAGCGCCTCGAAGCGGCTGAAATCCTGCGGGGTGTGACGCTCCAGCTCGAGCGTGACGAACACGACGAGATGCGGTGCCACTGCCTTGAGCGCGATATCGGCGCGGTAACCGTCGATTATGCCGGACGCCTCCAGCCGCTTGAGCCGCTCCCACGCCGGCGAGGTCGAAAGGTTGATCCGCTTGGCCAGATCGGCTTTCGAGATCCGGCCCTCACGCGCCAGCACCTTGAGGATCATCAGATCGCGTTCATCGAGCCGGACCATCTGCGCTCAGTTCTCCAGCCAAAGCGTGACCGGGCCGTCATTGGTCAGGCTGACGGCCATGTCCGCCGCGAAACGTCCGGTCTGCACCGCCACGCCCTGCCCGCGCAACGCGTCGGCGAAACGCAGATAGAGCCGTCGGGCATCCTCCGGCGCGGCGGCCCCGGCGAAACCCGGCCGGTTTCCGCGCGAGGTGTCCGCGGCAAGCGTGAACTGGCTGACGACAAGCGCCGCACCACCAATATCGGCCAGGGCGCGGTTCATCCGTCCGGCGTCATCGCGAAAGATGCGCAAACGCGCGGTCTTGGCCGCCAGCGCGTCGGCCGTCGCCTCGCTGTCATCCGGCATCGCACAAACGAACACCAGCATTCCATGGCCGACACGCGCAATCTCGGAGCCGTCGACCGCGACCGATGCCCCGTTCACACGTTGTATCAATGCCCGCATCGCCTCCCCCCGAACCTTCGTTCCCGTCATAGCGGCTTGCCCGCAAAGGGGCAATCTGCCGACTCTGCTTGATGCAGATCATTGCGTCGCAAGCGCGGCGAACCAATATCTGTGCGTGTCAGATCGCAACCCGAGCAAACGGAGTGAGAGATGGTCGAAAAATCGCATATGAGCAGTTTCTGGCCCGCCCTCTACGAACCATTCCGGCAGATGGGAACCCGCATCGCCGAATGGGTCGCACCGGCTTCCGAGGCCTCATCGAACGCCGACGGTTACAGGATCTCCCTCGAGCTCCCCGGCGTGAACGAGGACGACATCGACCTGACCATCGATGACGGCGTCGTGACGGTACGCGGCGAGAAGAAGACGGAGCGCAAGGAGGAGGGCGACACCTGGTACTTCACCGAGCGCCAGTACGGCGCCTTCTCACGCAGCTTCCGGGTGCCGCCCGATGCCGATGCAACCGGGGTGACGGCCGATCTGCGTGACGGCGTTCTGACGATCACCCTGCCCAAGAAATCCCTGCAAGCGCAGGAGAACACGAAGCGCGTACCGATCTCGCGCGGGTGAACCGCCCGATCCGGCTCAGCTCTGCGCTCCGGCGATCTCGCGCGCGAGGCGGCGCACGATCGGTTCCGCCTGCGCCGGGGTCATTCCGGGGCGCAGCCTGCTGTCATAGAGCATGCGCAGCAACAGCTCGTCATGCCAGGTCAGCAGCGCATATTCTTCGGTGTCGTTGAAGATGGACGGGCGCACCGTGTCGTCGTCATTGGGCAGGCCGAGTCCCTGCGCCAGCTCCTCATGGTAACACGACAGCCGCGTCAGATCGGGGTGTTCGGCCCGAATGACGGCAACCGCATCGGTATAGGCCGGCCCTTCGTCGCGGGAAAACGCCGCGACCATGCACAACGCCGAGCGCGGCAGGCCGGTGATCAGCCGCACGGTCTGCGCATCGATCCCCGGCATGAGCTCGCGCAGACGCGGCCCCGCGTTGCGCCGTTCGTCTTCACCGAGCACGAGCACATGGAAATTCCCCTCCCCCTGCGTCAGGCTGACCGGGTGCCCGGTGATCCGCTGCAGCCGCTCCGCATACTCCGACACTGCCTGCCGATCACTGGAGCGCACCGGTCCCGGCACGCTGTCGCCGAACTCGAGCCGCATCCGCACCGGGCCCTGCCAGCGGCGCAGCACCCCTTCACCGCCGCTTGCGCGGATCACCCCGTCCACGCGGCGGTGTTCCTCGCGCATCGCGATACGCATGAAGTTCTCGGCGAGTTGACTTGGCGCGATTCTGCCGGCCGTCTCGGCCCCATCGGTGCGCATAAGGCCGCGCCCGCGCCGGTCACGCTCCAGCGCGGCGTAATAGGCGGCGAGCGCCGCACTGCCGGGTGCGGGTACATTGACAGCGCCCTGCTCGCGGCCGGTTTCGGGGGGGGCGGGGCTTTCCTGAGGCGCGGCGTCGCCCGCCGGGTCGGGCATGTCGCATGCCCCCAGCGCAAGCAGCCCCGCCATCACGGCAGGCAGGCGCAACCTGTCGGCACCGAACGTCGCCGGCATGGGCTCAACCCTCCCGGCCGGCGTCACCGCGCGCGGCGGTGGTCTTCGCCGCCGACAACGCAGAGCGCAGATCCGATTCCATGCGGTCCAGCTCATCCTGCGCCTGCTTGCGCTTCGCCTTGCCCGCATCGGCGATCTCGAGGCTTTCGTTGATGGCCGCAATCAGCGTGTCATTCGCCCGCTGCACCGCCTCCAGGTCCACGATGCCGCGTTCCATCTCCTCGCGCACCACCCGGTTGCCCCGGCGCAGGTTCTCGGCATTGGCGGTCAGCAGTTCATTGGTAAGATCGTTGGCCGCTCGCACCGATTGCGCCGCCCGTCGCGACCGCTCGATCGTGAGCGCCTGCGCCAGCTGCGTCTCCCACAAGGGCACCGTGTTCGCCAGCGTGGCATTGATCCGCGCCACCAGCGACTTGTCGTTCTCCTGCACCAGCCGGATCGACGGCAGCGCCTGCATCGTCACCTGCCGGGTCAGCCGCAGATCATGCAGGCGCCGCTCGAGGTCGTCCCGCGCCGCGCGCAGATCGCGCAGCGCCTGCGCGGCCCTGGTGTCCTCGGCGGTCCCGGCCGCCGCCTCCTTTTGCGGAATCTCGGTTTCGTCGAGCCTACGCAGCCGCGCCTGCCCGGCTCGGATATAGAGCGCCAGCTCATCATGAAAGGCGAGCGTCTTTTCATACATCCGGTCCAGCGCCTTCACATCCTTGAGAAGCCGGTGCTCATGCGACAGCAGGGTATCGCTGATCCGGTCGATCTGCGCCTGCACGCTGTCGAAGCGTGTCATCAGATCGGACAGCGGCGCCGCACGGCCCATCAGCCGTTCCCACCAGCTGCGCTCGCGCCGGGTATCGAGTTCGGAAACCGAAAAGCCGCGTATGGTCGAGACCATCTCGCGCAGCGCATCGCCGGCCGGACCGATATCCTTGGCCTTCACATCCGCCAGCATGGATTGGCTGATCTGCTGCAACTCGGCCTGGGCGCCGGCGCCGAAATTCAGAATCGACGTCGTATCCGACAGATCGATCTCGGCCATGCGCCGCTGCAACGCCGCCTGCGTTTCGGCGTCGGTGGCGTCCGGCAGGGCGGGGTCGGACTCGGGCAGATCGTGCTCCGTCACGCTGCGAAGCTCGGCGTCGGACGGCGGCGCCTGACCCGCAGCCGTCTCCTGCTCGCGTCTTTCGCCGTCGCGGGCATCTTCGGACATGCTTCCTCCTGGCATCAGTCTCGCGGCGTCAGCCCTTCGCGCCGCAGCCGCTCGCGCAGCACATCGACCTCAATTTCGAAGGCGGCGCGATCTCCTTGCATCAATGCGGCGTTTCGCGCCGCGAAATCCTTTTCAAGATCGTCCAGCAAGGCCTCGAACCGCCGGCGCGCCGCCGAAGTCCGGCCCTGCCGATCCAAGGCATGATACTGCATCGCAGCGTCGCACGCACCCTCAATGTAAACCCCCAGATAGCGCCGCGCGGCCGGCAGACGCCGCGGGTCGCGCTCGATGGTGCGAAACAGCGTGCGTGCGCCGTCCGCGAAGCGCTCGACCCGTGCGAGAAGCGCGTGATCGCCGGTCGCGGCGATGGCAGCGTGCATCCGTGCGAGCCGCTCCTCGGCGCGCGCGACCGCCGTGGCGACATGGGCGCCGCGCGCATTCCCAGACAGCTTGTCCGACAGCGGGTCGAGCCCGAACGCCCCGAGATGCAGCACCGCCCCCGCAAGCGCGATCACAACCGGACCGGTCAGCGTCGCGGCATCCGGATACGCCGCCATTCCCAACCCCATTCCGGTCAGGCAGGCAGCAAGTCCCTTGCGCGGCACGGCCGGGCGCCGCGCCACCGCGCGGGCGTCATAGGCTTCATGCGCGCGCACCCCGTCTCGTGTCAGCCAGGCGCCCAGCAGAAGCGCCGCAAACGCCCCGAGCACCAGCACAAGGCCGGGCGGATCCAACCCGAAAGCCCCGGGCAACAGCGCAAACGGCAGCAGGAACATGACGTTCACACGTCCGCCGGCCCGCGCCGGCCGCCGCCTGCGCCAGTCGGGGGGGAACGCCCCGGTAGCCCGGCGCGGCCTCACGACCCGATCCTGAAAGCGACATAGAGCACCAGCGCCACCAGCAGCAGGAACGACAACTTGCGCAAGGTGCTTTCGGACATCACGCGCCCCTCGGATCGACCATGCGTGACAGCTTAACGGCGGCGGCGGGCCATCGCCAGCATATGCGCGGCGGCGGCGACCGGTGCGTCACCCCGCAGGCGTGCCGCTTCCGCGCCGCGCGGGCCCCTCCAGCCCCAGTTGATCGCGCAGGACCCTGGGGCGCACTTCCTCGACCATACCCGGTTTCAGGTCGCCAAGGCGAAACGGGCCGTAGCTGACGCGTATCAGCCGGTTCACGGTCAGGCCCACGGCCTGAAGGGCGCGGCGTACCTCGCGATTGCGGCCCTCGCGGATGCCGACGGTCAGCCATGCGTTCGCCCCCTGCTGCCGGTCGATGCCGACCCGCATCGGCTGAAACCGTTCCCCGTCCACGACCAGACCGGCACGCAGCGGCGCCAGGGTCGTGTCATCGGGGTTCCCCCGCACTCTGGCGCGATACTTGCGCAGCCAGCCCGTCGCGGGAAGCTCCAGCCGCCGCTTCAGCGCCCCGTCATTGGTCAGCAGCAACAACCCCTCGGAGTTGATATCGAGACGCCCCACCGGCATCACCCGCGGCAGGTCCGCCGGCAACCGGTCGAACACCGTGGCGCGCCCCTTGTCATCGCGCGCCGTCGTCACCAGCCCCGTCGGCTTGTGATAGAGCCACAGCCGCGACGGCTCGGCCGCGGCAAGGGGGGCGCCGTCCACCGTGATCCGATCCGCCGCTGTCACGTTCTGCGCCGGGCTGTCGAGACGACGGCCGTTCAGGCTGACCCGCCCCGCACGGATCATCGCCTCGGCGTCGCGGCGCGAGGCAACGCCTGCGCGCGCCAGCACCTTGGCGATCCGTTCGCCCGCCGCCCCTTGGCTGCGCGTCTGTCCGTTGCCTGATCGTGCCATGGCCGAGCCATAGCCGGGAATCCCGACCGGGGAAAGCATCTTGCAACACCGCCGCGCCCGTTTCATGACATGCGCATGACCCCGTTTCGCAGTGACATGCATCTGGCCCTCGATGAAGCGCGCGCCGCGGCGATGCGCGGCGAGGTGCCTGTGGGTGCGATCATTCGCGGCCCGGATGGCGTGATTCTCGCGCGCGCCGGAAATCGCGGCCGCGAACTGTCGGACCCGACCGCGCATGCCGAGATCCTCGCGATACGGGCCGCCTGCACGGCGCTCGGCTCCGAACGACTGACAGGTTGCGATCTTTATGTTACGCTGGAACCTTGCGCGATGTGCGCCGCCGCGATCGCGGCTGCACGGGTCGCGCGGCTTTACTACGGGGCGTCGGACCCGAAATCCGGCGGCGTCGCGCATGGCGCGCGCGTCTTCGCGCATCCGCAGGCGCATCACTGCCCGGAAATCTACCCCGGAATCGACGCCCGGGAATCGGAGTTCCTGTTGCGCGCCTTCTTCGCGGCGCGGCGCTGACCGGCAATGCCGCACGTGCCGGACAAGGGTGGCATTGCGCCCCGCGACATGTGACCGGGTGCCGCCATCAGCTACCGGTATTGCACAGCTCGCCCCCATCGTCGCATGTTCCCCCGCCGGGCAGGGATATGATCAGATCGCCGGTATCGAATCGCAGCTGCGGCGTGAAACGCGGACGGGTAAAGACGATCTGATTGAAGTCCCGATCGGCCAGCACCTGCGGCAGGAAGGATCGCCACTGCGTGCCCGCCTCCACCAGGATCAGTGTCTCGCCCGTTGCCAGGGTCGGCAGGCGGGCATCGATACCGAGATTGACCGTCTCGGTTGTCAGCACGCCATCGCCGGACGGGTTGTAGGACCAGATCACGAAATACTCGTCCGCATCGACATCGAACGCGACGCTGGAGACACGCAACGACACGTCATGCTGCGCCTGAGAAAGATAGCGGTGAAGCTGCGCGAGCCCGTCGAGATAGGCAGCATCGACCGGGTCGACCCGTCGCGACAGCGTATCGGAAATGGTGTAGGCGGCCTTGGTGCTGACGGTCTGCGACCGGAACATCCCCGAAAGCAGGACCACCATGCCAAGCGCAAGGATGAGCATCGGCATGACGATGACGGTTTCCACCGATACCGAGCCGCGGCATTCGCGCAGGAAGCGGCCCGGACGATGGAGGATCACGGATATGGCGTGCTTGAACATGGCTTACCTCGGCTCGTTCGCGAAGGCCGAAGCCGACACCATCTGAAATCCGCCCGACTCGTCGAGCGGCAGCTGCAGCCCCCAGGGCGTGGTGGGAAAGAACGGGTCGATCACGAAACAGGCGCGGACCAGCATCAGCTGGTTGCCCGCGCCCTCGACAAAGGTCGTGACGGGTTCCATATCCTCCAGCCGGTCGACGCAGGCCGGCCGGTCCGTCGGCAGGAGCCAGGATTCGGTATCGATGGGCGCCAGCTCCAGCAGCAGATTGTCGCGGCAATTGGGCACCGCGGCGACATTGTCGCAGATCCGGTCCTTGAACTTGTCGTGGGTCGGCTCCTCCATCGTGCCCAGCCGCAGATCCCGGATGGCGATGTCGACGCCGCGCTCGAGCATGACCTGCCGGGTCAGCATCACGCCGGCCTCGATCGACATCAGCAGGATCATCATGAACACCGGGAAGATGATCGCGAACTCGATGGTCGCGTTCGCCGACTCATCGCCGCCGAAGCGGCGCAATCTGGCCCGGGCGCGGCGCGCGGTCATTGCGTCAGCCTCAGCCGGTTGATGGTGCCGGCGATCGCCCGGAAGGCGGTGCCGATATCGGTGCCCTCGACGTCATAGAAGTGATTGAGCGAGGAGGCGCAGCTCTGCATCGCCGACACCCCGCCCGGCGGCGCCTCGAAGGCGACCGTGAAGATCGGGATATCGTGCGACTTGATGGTGTTGCACATCGTGTCCAGATGCTCGTTCTTTGTCGAGGCGGGGCGGGTGGAGAGCACCGAGTTCATGAAGCTCGAATACCCCTGAATGCCAGAATTGTGATACAGGCGGTGCGCCACCCAGCGGACCGAAAAGTTGTCCCACAGCCAGGGATGGGTCATCCGATAGGCGACGCGGTCGTCGCAAACCTGGAAATCGAAGGCGAGCGGTGTGTCCGAGGCGGGATGGTAGCTGCATCCGGTCGCCGTGGGCGGCTGCACCTGGCTCCACCACGACCCCGTGGCAGGCAATGAGCTGGACGTCGTCCAGGGGGAGTCGCGCCAGTCGCCGCTGTTGCCTGGGTTGGTGTCGATCGGCCGGGGCAGGTACCAGTTGCCGCTGTTGCCCGGCCGCACCGACAGATACGCCCGGCTGGTGCTGTCGTAACCACCGCCACTGCCGACATTACGGTTGGGCCGCGTTGCGATCAGCCCGTCGGGGTTGTTCTGCGGCACGCTGACCGCGTCAAAGCGGTGGCGCTGCTGCCCGGTCGGCAGGATGGTGCCGTTCAGGATGCCGTCGACCTCGTCCTCAAGGCTGAGCATTCCACCCTGCGCCGGCGCCTGGTTGAAGAACACGGTGTGCCAGACATCGGACTGCCCGGTCTTGTACGCGTCGTTCATGATCCATTGCTCGAAATTCTCGCCGTCGGTCATCAGGACCATGGCCTTCAGCGATTCCTCGTCGTCATAGTCGAGCGGGCGATCGGCGAAGGCGGAATGGACCAGCCCGTTGGAGGCCATGTCGGCCACGATGGGCCGCGAGGACGGGTCGAGCATCGCCGCGCCCCAGCGCAGGCCGATCTCGATCGAGGTGTTGCCATCGGCCCAGAGCCCTTCGAGATAGTCGGTCAGGAACTCGGGATTGCCCGACATCACGATGTTTTCGCGGTGGGTGTTGTCGCTGTGGCTGAACTGCGGAAGACGCGGCGAGGGGCAGAAGATCATGTTGCGCGCGCGGCTGGTGTGCCACGGGTCGAAATGCCCGGAGCCTTCAAGCGACGCGCCCGGCTGCAGCGCCATACTCTCGAAATCCTGCGCATCGAACTCGACGCAGTGGGAAAAGGGCTGCGCGTCGCTCACATTGAAGTAGGACGCAAGCTGCTCGCCCGGATTCGTCTGCCCGGTGTAGTTCACCACCGTGACCGAGATCTGGTCCTCTTCGGAATTCTCGAACAGCGTGTCGATGAACTCGGCACCCGCGTCGCGCAGATTCTCGATCCGATTGAACGAGTTCATCGAGTTCGACAGGTCGAGCACCAGCGCCACTTCGACCTTGTTGTAACGTTCTTCGGCGGTGCTCGCGGCGTCGGCGGTCAGGCTCTTGATGCCGACCAGCCGCAGGAAGATCGACGGAATCACCGCGCTCGTCTGCACGGAAACGGTACGGAAGTTCAGGCCCTCATCAATGGTGACGTCGTCGAGAAAGTCGCTCAGCCCCTCCTTGGCAAAATACTCGGCCACCACCTCATGCGGATCATTGGGTTGGCGCAGGTTGCCTGCGGCCAGCACCGCCCGGTCCGCCGTGCTTTGCAGCCGGACGCGCTGATGTTCATAGCGCAGCACATCCACCGCCATGCCGCCCACCATCAGGATCACGATGAGCAGAAAGAGCGAGAACACCGTCACCGTCCCGGCAGCATCGTGAATGAAGGCCGCGATACGGCCCCGGACATCGAACCGCCGGGGCCGGGCCCCGCACCCTTCACGAGGTCGGCGGCCGTGTGCGGTCGATAGATTGCCTTGCCAAGCACCTTCGGGCATCACTCGTCCCCTTGTATCCGGGCGCGCCTGTCGCGAGCCGCGCACACTTGTAACCACCGGGGACGCTAGGCAAAGTTCATGGCCGAAATCTGGCGGAAAAATGTGAGTTTGCAGGCTTTCACAGGGATTTTACTGGCAATCGCCACGAATTCGCGCGGCGCACGACCAGTCATCGGCGATGCGATCCGAAGCCGAATGGGGCAGACAGGCACGCCCGCCTGGCATAGGAAACGCGCATGACGCACGGCTACCTCATCCTGATCGGCGCCCCCAAGGCCGGAACCTCGACCCTCGCCCGATTGCTCGCACGGCGTGACGACGTCATCCCCTGCGCCCACAAGGAGCCGCGCTTCTTCACTGATTTTGCAGCGCGCGACTGGCATGGGCCGGGCGCGGCCTCCTTCCGCGCCGGCATGATCGTGCGGGAGTCGGCCTATGTCGGCGCGTTCGGTCCGGCCGACCGCAGCGGCTGGCGCCTCGATGCCTCGACCGACTACCTGTCGAATCCGGCCGCGCCCGCGCGTATTCATGCTTGGGCGCAACGTTATCCGACGCGCCTGATCTGTGTGCTGCGCGACCCGGTCGCGCGTATCATCTCGGAATATCAGCATACCGTGCGCGATCACCTGGAGACCGAGCGCCTGCGCCGCGCGATGGAGCTTGAGCCCGAACGTGTCGCCGCCGGGTGGCAACCGCTGTTTCACCACCTGCGCCGCAGCACCTATCACGCGGACGTTACGCGCTACCGGGACCTGTTCGGCGACGATCTGTTGCTGCTCGATTTCGCCGAGCTCACCGCTCCGGACAAGCTGATGGACCGGATTTCCCGGTTCCTCGGCACCGCGCCATCCGCGGCCGAGACGACAGGCGGACATGCAGCCGCACCCCGGGAGAACAGCTCGCATGTCTACCGCAGCCCGACGCTTGCGCGGCTGATGCGCAACCGCCGCGCGATGTCGCTGGGCAGGGCATTGCCGAAGACCTGGCGCACCGGTCTGCGCGGCTGGGTCGAGCGCCACAATCGAACGCGCCTCGACCCTGCCCCGGAGGAAATGGCCTACCTGCGCGCGGCGCTGTCCGACGACATGCTGCGCTGCCGGGCGGACCCGCACATACCGACCGCGAGCTGGACCTTCACATGAGATGCGGGCCGTCGGCTCCGCCACAGGAATTGACGGTCCGCATCGCGGTTTCTACCCTGCCTTGGTCGCGCGCATGCGGCCCTGATCCGGTTGCGTGGATACATCAGCCATCCGCCTTCACGTTTGCAACGGGGCGAAGTCCTTCATGAGCATCCTGCACGGCGACGGAGCTACCGCGCGCATATCGCGCAGCTTCTTCTGGACCATCACCGGCTTTGGCGGAGCGCAGGCGCTGCGGCTCGGCTCCAACCTGATCCTGACACGGCTGCTCTTTCCCGAGGCGTTCGGCCTGATGGCGCTGATCACGGCGGTGATGGTGGGGCTGTCGATGTTCTCGGATGTCGGCATCGCGCCGTCGATCCAGCAAAGCCCGCGCGGCGACGACCCACGCTTTCTTGACACCGCCTGGACAATTCAGGCGATCCGGGGTGTCCTGCTGTGTCTTGGCGCTGCGGCACTGGCGCTGCCGATGGCGCATTTCTACGCCGAGCCGCAGCTGGCGCAGCTTCTGCCGGTGGCGGGGCTCGCGCTGATCCTGGACGGGTTGCGACCGACACGGGTCGAATCCGCGGGCCGGCATCTGCGCATCGGCCGCGTCACCTGCACAGATCTCGCGGCGCAGCTCATCGGACTGATCGTGACGGTCGCGCTGGCATGGGCGCTGCAGTCCATATGGGCGCTCGTGTTCGGCCTGATCGCCGGCAGCGCGATCAAGACGCTGATGCTGCATCTGTTGCTGCCCGGTCAGGCCAACCGCTTTCACTGGGACTCAGCATCGGCACAGGAACTGATCGGGTTCGGGAAATGGATCTTTCTGAGCACGATCTGCGGATTCCTGGTCCAGCAGGGCGACCGCCTCATTCTGGGCAAATACCTGACCATCGACATGCTGGGGATCTACACGATCGGCTTTTTCCTCGCCAGTTTCCCGCGCTTGCTGGGAACCACCGCGATGCAACGGCTGATGATCCCGATCTACCGGCTGCGCCCGCCGGCCGAAAGCGCCGAGAACTTCCGCGCCATGCGCCGCATGCGCTTTGCGCTCAGCGGCGGGTTGCTGGCCCTCGTCGCAACCCTGTCGGGGTTCGGCCCCGAGCTGATCGCCTGGCTTTACGATCCGCGCTACGCGGCAGCCGGGGGTATACTCGTGCTGATCTCGTGCATCACCGGATTTCAGATCGTCGGATTGACGTATGATCGTGCCTCCCTTGCGGCCGGTGACTCGCGCAGCTTCTTCGCGCTGATCGCGCTGCGCGCCGCCACCCAGACCGGTTTCTTTATCCTCGGGGCCGAGTTCGCCGGGCTCGTCGGGGCGTTGATCGGTCAGGGCTTGTCGGTCGCCGCAGTGTATCCCGCGCAGGTCCGGCTCGCCCGACGTCACGGTGTGTGGGACGCCCTGCATGATGCGCTGTTCGCGGGCCTCGCGCTGGCGGTGGCGCTGGTGGCGCTGTGGATGAATCAGGAGGCCGTCATCGCATTGTGGGAAGGCTTGCGTCACTGACGCCCGGCTCTGCATCCCCGCATCGCCCGCACCCCGAAACCGGCGGGTCTGTACGGCCGCGTCGCATCTGCTAGCATCACACCGAAACGCTGCGGCGGATCGGTCCGCCAAGGCGGCACCGGCCCATCAGCTCGCGGGACACAAGGAACGGCAGAGCCATGCGCGCGCACCCCCCCTCCGCCGACCAGGCGGCGCAAGCCCGCCCCGCCGACGCGCAGGGGATCGTGGACGCCGTCGTGATCGGACGCAATGAAGGGGCACGGCTGCAGGCCGCGCTGCAATCGCTGGAAGGCGCCGTTCGCTGTGTGGTCTATGTCGATTCCGGATCCGGCGATGGCAGCCCGGATCTGGCGCGCGAGGCCGGGGCGCGCGTCGTCGCCCTGGACATGACGCACCCTTTCACAGCGGCGAGGGCGCGCAACGAGGGGCTGGCACATCTGCCCTGCGACCCGCCGGCACGGTATGTGCAGTTCATGGACGGCGATTGCACCCTGCGCGACGGCTGGATCCGGGCCGCGCGCGCCTATCTCGATTCGCACCCGCAGACCGCGGTCATCTGCGGCCGCCGGCGCGAGCGACACCCGGAGGCGTCGGTCTACAACCGCTTGTGCGACCGCGAATGGAACACCCCGCCGGGCCCGGCACGGGCCTGCGGCGGCGATGCGATGATGCGGCGCGAGGCGCTGAACGCGGTGGGCGGATTCCGCGCCGACCTGATCGCCGGCGAGGAACCCGAACTGTGCCTCAGATTGCGTGAGGCGGGCTGGCACATCCATCGGCTGGATACCGAGATGACCTGGCATGACGCGCAGATGACACGCTTTGCGCAGTGGTGGAAGCGCAGCCGGCGGGCCGGCCACGCCTTTGCCGAGGGGGCGGCGCTGCACGGCACGGGCCCCGACCGGCACTATGTGCGCGAGACCCGGCGGGCGCTGATCTGGGGTATCGGAGTGCCGGCGACCGCTGCCGCGCTGGCGGCGTTTCATCCGGCCGGAGCTGCCGTAGTGCTGGCGTGGCCGGCGCAGGTGCTGCGCCTTGCGCTGCGCGACCGGGACGGACATCGCGCGGCGTGGGAGCATGCGCTCTTCACCGTCTTGGGAAAGCTTCCGGAGGCGGTCGGCGTCCTCGAATATCATGCCGGCCGTTTGCGGGGACGCCGACGCTCCCTGATCGAATACAGGTAGCACCCTGCCGCCCGAAGGCAGGAGTATTCGCATCGCGCCATCCTGTGATAAGGTCGTCCCGAGAGGCATTTCGGCAGGTTGCATAGTGGAATCGATCAACTTTCCGCGCGGCAGAGGGGCCAGGCCCGCCGGCCCGCACCCGAAGACAGCCGGAGACCGGCCGCGTATGAATGATGCGCGGCGATGACGACGTCGCGGGCGATCATCTCGCGGCGCGCGCCAGGGTTCCGCCGCCGTCAATCCGGCCCGCGTCGGTCTGACCGGTGATGCCCAACACGGTCGCATATCTGGCGCTCTTGTTGTGGCCGCTTGTTGTCATTCTGATGTTTCGCAGGATGCCGATCGAGCGCGCGCTGATCTGGTCGATTCTCGGCGGCTATCTGTTCCTGCCGCCGGTCGCGCGGTTCGATTTCCCGATGGTGCCGGCGCTGGACAAGGTCAGCATCCCCAACCTGTCGACCCTGTTCGTGATCGCCGTGATGCTGCGCGAGCGCGTCGAGCTGATCCCGCGCACACGCGCGGTGCAGGCGCTGCTTCTGCTGTTCCTGTTCGGCCCCCTGATCACCGTCCTCAACAATCGCGAGCCGATCCTGTTCGGACAGATCGTGACCGAATGGAGCGTCACGCGCTACCCAGGAGCAACGGTGCAGGACGCGCTTCAGGGCCTGCGCATCTACGATGCCGTCGCCTTCATCGGGAACCAGCTCATCTACATCCTGCCGTTCTTTCTGGCGCGACAATTCCTCGCCAGCGCGGCGGCGTTGCGCGAGGTGCTGATCGCCCTTGTGATCGCCGGGCTGATCTATTCGGTGCCGATGCTGATCGAGGCGCGGCTCAGCCCGCAGCTCAACACCTGGATCTACGGTTTCTTCCAGCACAGTTTCGCGCAGACGATCCGTTGGGGCGGTTTCCGCCCGATCGTGTTCCTGCAGCACGGGCTGTGGCTGGCGTTCTTCACGCTGATGTGCGTCGTTGCCGCAGCCACGCTGGCGCGCGCAGCCGCGCCGGAGCGGCGGCCGCGCATGATCCTGGCCACGATCTATCTGTTGGTCATGCTGGTTGTGTGCCGAAGCATGGGACCGTTGGTCCACGCGGCGGCCTTGCTGCCGCTCGTGCTGCTGGCCTCGCCGCGTGTACAACTGCGCGTGGCCGCGCTCTTGGCAATGGTGACCGTCGCCTATCCGTTGCTGCGCGGGGCGGGGCTGGTGCCAGTGGACACGCTGCTGGGGCTTGCCGAGGCGTTCAGTGAGGAGCGCGCCGGATCGCTTCGCTTCCGCTTCGACAACGAAGCGATGCTGCTCGCCCATGCCAGTGAAAAGCCGCTCTTCGGCTGGGGCGGATGGGGGCGTAACATGGTGCATGACATGATCAGCGGCGAGATGCTGACCATTGTGGACGGGCGATGGATCATCGTGATCGGCACCCATGGATGGCTGGGGTATATCGCCGAGTTCGGGCTCCTCGCGCTGCCGGTGCTGATGCTGGCGCACGCGGCGGCGCGGCTCCCGGCTTCGGAGGTATCCCCCTATGGCGCCGCGATCGCGCTGCTGGTCGGCGCCAACATGATCGATCTGCTGCCGAATGCCACGCTGATTCCGTTCACGTGGCTCATGGCCGGGGCGGTGCTGGGCCATGCCGAACGCCTTCGCGCAACCGGCACCGCCGAGCCCGAACCCGTGCCGAACCGGGTCCCTGACCGCGCGAGCCGACCGCGAACGGTACTCTAAGCGAGGCGGTCGTCACATGCCGGACCACGAAGCGTGGTCAAGTTTCCATCTTTGTGCCCGATTTCTGCCGCAGCGCGGAACCAGCTTGGCGCGGGTGCCAGAGCGCACGCTGCATCGCGTGGCGGGCAGCGCCAGGATGAGGTATGCTTTTCTTTTTGATGGATGCAGTTCGGTCCACGTATGAGCGGGTTTGATGATCAGTAACGCTGCAAATGACAGCCTTCCGGACACCGATACCGGCACGGATTCCGACACCGACATCGCCATTGTCGGCATGGCGGCCCACCTTCCCGGCGCCCCCTCGGTCACCCGGTACTGGGAAAACCTGCGTGGTGGTGTCTGCGCCATCCGCCAGCTTGACGAGGCGGCCCTGCTTGCCAGCGGCGAATCGCGGGCGCGCATGCAGATGCCGAACTATGTACCCGCGGCGGCCACGCTCGACGGGTTCGAGCGGTTCGATGCCGAGTTCTTCGGCCTCAGCCCGCGCGATGCGGCCATCATGGACCCGCAGCACCGGCAGTTTCTCGAGGTGGCCTGGCACGCGCTCGAGGATGCCGGCCATCCCCCGGACGGCATTGACGGGCCGGTCGGGGTCTTCGCGGGCTGCGGCATGGGCAGCTATTTCTATTTCAACGTCTGCTCCAACCCCGATCTGGTCGACGATGTGGGCATGTTCCTGCTGCGCCACACCGGCAATGACAAGGACTTTCTGGCCACCCGGGTGAGCCATGTCTTCGACCTCAAGGGTCCCAGCATCAACCTGCAGACCGCCTGCTCCACATCGCTGGTGGCGACGCATTATGCCGTCCAGGCGCTGTTGACGGGCGAGTGCGACCTCGCGCTCGCCGGTGGCGTGACGATCGAGCTGCCGCACGGGCGCGGCTATGTCGTGCGCGAAGGCGAGATCCTGTCACCGGACGGCGCCTGCCATGCCTTCGACCATCGCGCCCAGGGCACCGTCTTCGGGTCGGGGGCGGGAGTGGTGGTTCTGCGCCGCCTCAAGGACGCCATCGCCGACGGCGATCATATCTGGGCGGTGATCAAGGGCAGCGCGGTCAACAACGACGGCGCGGCCAAGGCCGGCTACCTCGCCCCCAGCGTCGAGGGGCAGGCGCAGGCCGTGGCCGAGGCCATCGCCGCCGCCGGTGTACGCGCGGACAGCATCGGCTATGTCGAATGCCACGGGACGGGGACCTATCTTGGCGATCCCATCGAGGTCGCGGCGCTGACCGAGGCTTTCGCGCAGACCACCGACCGCAAGGGGTTCTGCCGCATCGGGTCGGTCAAGACCAACATCGGCCATCTGGATACGGCGGCCGGGGTCGCCAGCCTGATCAAGGCAGCGCTTGCACTATATCATCGCCAGATGCCGCCGTCGCTGGGCTTCGAGGCGCCCAACCCGGCGATCGATTTCGCGAACAGCCCGTTCGAGGTGAACGCGACGCTGACGGACTGGACCGGCGCGCGGCCGCGACGGGCCGGAGTGAATTCGCTGGGGGTCGGCGGCACCAACGCGCATGTCATCCTCGAAGAGGCCCCGCCGCGCCCGCCCTCGCCCGAGGCGGACTGGCCGTTTCAGCTCATCACGCTTTCGGCGCGTTCGAACGCGGCGCTTGATGCGCAGGCGGATGCGCTCGCCGCGCATCTGCGCGCCCATCCGGATCAGCCCCTGGCCGATGTCGCATGGACACTGCAGGCGGGCCGGCGCGCCTTCGAAAAGCGGCGCATCGTTGTCGCCGGAACCCACGAGGAAGCGGCGGCACGGCTCGAGTCGCGCGATGCGCGCCGCGTCCACACCCATTCCGCGCCGCAGGCTGCCAACGCTGGCGGCGCCGGGACGGTGTTCATGTTTCCCGGCGGCGGGGCGCAGTATCCGGGCATGGCGCGCGACCTGTTCGAGACCGAGCCGGTGTTTCGCGAGTGGATGGAACGCGGGCTCGCGTTCATGAAGCCGCGGGGGGATGTCGATCTTGCAGCGCTCTGGCTGGCGGACGGCATGGCCCCGGAGGACGCGGCAACCCGGCTGCACCGTCCCTCCCTGCAACTGCCGCTCATCATGATCACGGAATACGCGCTGGCGCAGCTCTACATGTCGTGGGGCGTGGAGCCCGCGGCGCTGATCGGGCATTCCATGGGCGAGAACACCGCCGCCTGCCTGGCCGGGGTGATGTCCTTCGAGGACTGCATCGGGCTGGTTCATCTGCGCGGACAGCTTTTCGACGACGTGCCCGCCGGCGGGATGCTCAGCGTGCCGCTGTCGCGCGACGAAGTCGGCGCGCGCATCGGCGACGGGCTGGATATCGCCGCCGTCAATGCGCCGGGGCTGACCGTGGTGTCCGGGCCGCAGGACGCGCTGGACCGGCTGGCGGCACAGCTGCACGCCGAAGACATCGAGGCGCAGCGCATCCCCATCAACATCGCGGCGCATTCGCGCCTGCTGGATCCGATCCTAGAGCCGTTCGGCGCCTATCTGCGCACCATCGCGCTGTCGGCGCCGCGCATCCCGGTCATCTCCAACCGGTCCGGCACATGGCTGACCGACACCGAGGCCACCGATCCCGATTACTGGGTCCGGCATCTGCGCCACACGGTGCATTTTGCCGACGGGCTGAGCACGCTCAAAGCCGATCCGGCGCGGATCTATCTGGAGGTCGGGCCGGGCAAGGCACTGTCCGGGCTGGCGCGCGCGCATGGCGGACTGCCCGCCGGGCGCGTCTTCAGCGCGCTGCGCCACCCCGACGAGCCGGTCGCGGATGATGCGCATTTTCTCGAAACACTGGGCCGGCTCTGGGCGTGCGGCACGGATTTCGACTGGGATCAGCTCTGGGGCGAGGCGCAGCGCCAGCGCGTGCCGCTGCCGGGCTATGCCTTTCAACGCGCGCCCTATTTCATCGAACCGGGGGCCGGGCAAACGCAGCCGGGATCCGACGACACGCTGCCCGAGCGGCGCGACGACCCGGCTGAATGGGGCTACCGGCCGGCATGGCGCCCGCGCCTTGCCGATTGCCCGGTGGACGTCGCGCATGAGCTCGAGACAGCCGAGCGCCACAGCTGGCTGATCTTCGACGAGGACAGCGGCCCCGGCGCGCAGGTCGCGACACGCCTGCGCAGCGCCGGGCACCGCGTCGTCGAGGTCCGGCCGGGCGATGCCTTCACCCGCCTCTGCGAAGACGTCTACACCCTCGCACCCGAACATGGCCGCGACGGGTATGACCGGCTGATGCATGATCTCATGGCGCAGGGGATGGCCCCCGACCGGATCGGGCATTTCTGGCTGCTGACCGGGGACGAGTCCTTCCGCCCCGGCAGCAGCTTCTTTCACCGCAACATGGAGCACGGCTTTCACAGCCTGCTCTTTCTCGCGCAGGCGATCGAGTCCGAGGGGCTGCCGCGCCCGCTGCATGTCACGGTGGTCACATCCGGCGCGGCCCGGCTGGCCGGCGATGACCGGCTGCCCTATCCGGGCAAGGCGACCGTGATGGGGCCGGCCATGGTCATCCCGCGCGAGCTTGCCGGGGTGACCTGCGCGGTGCTCGACATGGAACAGGCCGCGCAACCCGCACGGCGCAGGGCGCGGCGCGGCGCGCA
Source organism: uncultured Alkalilacustris sp. (assembly GCA_964564395.1). GTDB lineage: Bacteria > Pseudomonadota > Alphaproteobacteria > Rhodobacterales > Rhodobacteraceae > Alkalilacustris. Next base: position 15,127 of record CAZMBT010000002.1, on the reverse strand, counting down.
AGCGACCAGTGCCGCCGACGACACGATCGACCGCCTCCTGGAGGAATTGCTGGCCACGCCCGCCAACACCGTCGCGGCATGGCGCGGGCATCGGCGGTATGAGCGCGAATTCCGTCGCGTATCGCTGCCCGCGCCCGATGCCGCACCACTGCCGCGGGGCGGCGTCTGGCTGATCACCGGCGGCTTCGGCGGCATCGGTGTGACCGTCGCCGAAGAGCTGATCCGCCAGACCGGCGCGACCATCGTGCTGCTGGCGCGCACGCCGTTGCCGGCACCGCAGGATAGGGACGCCTGGCTGCGCGATCACCCGCCGCATGACACGACGGCGCGGCGCATCCGCGCCGTGCAGCGGCTGCAGGGCCTCGGCGGCACCGTCCTGACCGAGGCGGCGGATGTGTGCAACCTGGAACAGATGCGCATGGCCGTGTCGCGCATCACCGAAGCGGTGGGCGCCCCGACCGGGGTGATCCACGCCGCCGGCGTGATCGACGATGCCCCGCTCATGACCAAGTCCACCGGCGCGATCGAAGCTGTGCTGGCCCCCAAGCTGCACGGCACACAGGTGCTCGACACCGTGTTCCCCGACGGAACGCTGGAGGTGATGGTGTTGTTCTCCTCCTCCAGCACGGTCACGGCACCGGCCGGGCAGGTCGATTACGTCGCCGCGAACGAATACCTCAACGCCTTCGCCCAGAGCCGCGCGGGCGGGCGCACCCGTGTGCTGGCCATCGACTGGGGACCATGGGCGCAGATCGGCATGGCCGCCGAAGCGGTCGCGGCGCAGCGCGGTGCCCCAGCTCCGGTCGCGCCCGAACCGGTGACAGCGCCGCTTCTGGACAGCGCCGGCTTCGATGCCGGCGGCAACCGCCTGTTCACAGCGCGCTACAGCACCGAGCGCTGGGTCTTCGACGAACACCGCACGGCTTCCGGTGCGGCGTTGATGCCGGGAACGGGCTATCTCGAACAGATCGCCGAGGCACTGCGCGCGCATGGCGAAAGCGGCGGCTTCGAGATCCGTGATCTGTATTTCTTCCGCCCCGTCGAGGCCACGCAGACCCCGCGCGAGACCCGGCTGCGCCTGTCGCGCAGCGAGGCCGGCTATGATGTCGAGATCCGCAGCGCAATGCCCGGCGGCGGCCGCACGGGGTACGCGCTCAATGCACAGGCCAGCGTGGCCCTCGGCGCCCCGACTGCTGACTCCGCGCCGATCGATCCGGCGGCGATCCGCGCGCGCTGCAACGTGGCCAGCGCCGAAGACCCGCACGGCCTGCGCATCGCACAGCAGGCCCATCTCGCCTTTGGTCCGCGCTGGCGCGCGCTGCGGCAAAAGGCTCTGGGCCACGACGAAGGGATCGCACGGCTGAGCCTGCCGCCGGAGTTCGCGCAAGACATGTCCGACGGGTATCTGCTGCATCCCGCGTTGATGGACATGGCCACCGGCTGGGCGATGGAGTTGAGCCAAGACTACGACGACAGCCATATGTGGGTGCCCGTCGCATATCGCAGCGTTCGGGTGCTGCGCCCCCTGCCCGCCGATCTGTTCAGCTGGGTGCGTCTTGATCGAGGGGCACAGCAGCCCGGCTTCGTCAGCTTCGACATCACCTTGTGCGACATCGACGGGCAGCGATGCGTCGAAATTGGCGGGTTTTCCATGAAGCGGCTCGATGCGCCCGGCGATCTGGTCACATCCGGGCCGCCGCGCCCCGGCGAGCTGGTCTTCGACGAGGATGACGCCGCCACCGGCGCGCAATCGCCCGCGCAGCAGCGGCTGGCGCAGACCATCGCGCGCGGGATCCGCCCCGAGGAGGGCGGCGCGGCCTTCATGCGCGCCCTTGGCGCGGATCTGCCGCAGGTGGTGGTGACCTCGCTCGATCTCGACGCGCTGATCCGCCAGAGCGCCGCCCCGGCAGGCGGGGAGTCCGCCGACCCCGACGCACGCTTCCAGCGCCCGCAGCTCGACCAGGCCTATGTCGCGCCGCGCACCGATATCGAGCGCACACTTGCCGGGTTCTGGTCCGATCTTCTGGGAATCGACGAGATCGGCGTGGAGGACAGCTTCTTCGACCTGGGCGGGCATTCGCTGATCGCCGTGCGGCTCTTTGCCATGGTGCGCAAGACCTACGATGTGGAGTTTCCGATCTCGGTCCTGTTCGAGGCGCCGACCATCGCGGCCTGCGCCGCCATGATCGCCGAGCGTATCGGCGCGGCCGGCTCTGAGGCCGCGTCCGAAGAACGGGGCATGGCCCCGCGCAAGTCTGCCGCGCCGCGCTTTGCGCATCTGGTGGCGATGCATGACGGCGAGGGCGGGCCGCGCACCCCTTTCTTCCTGGTGGCGGGCATGTTCGGCAATGTGCTCAACCTGCGCCATCTCGCGGCTCTGTTGGGCACGGAACGGCCGTTCTACGGGCTGCAGGCCCGCGGGCTGATGGGTGATGCACAGCCGCATCGCAGCATCGAGGCGGCCGCCACCGACTACATCGCCGAGATGCGCGCGGTTCAACCCGAGGGCCCCTATCTTCTGGGCGGTTTTTCGGGCGGCGGGATCACCGCCTGGGAGATCGCGCGCCAACTTGAGGCGTCAGGCGACAAGGTCGCCCTTCTGGTCATGCTCGACACGCCGCTGCCGGTGCGACCGTCGCTGACACGCATCGACCGCGCCATGATCAAGGCGCAGGAGCTGCGTCGCAAGGGGCCGGGCTATCTGCTGGAATGGGGGCGCAACCGCATTCGATGGGAGCTCGCGCGGCGCGCCGCGCCCGCCGATGCCCCGCAGACCGGGGCACAACAATTCCACGATGCCGCCATCGAGGCGGCCTTCCGCGAGGCGGTGGCCGCCTACAGCCTTGCGCCGTGGTCCGGTCCCGTCGCCCTGTTTCGTCCTCCGCTCGACCGGCGCTGGAAGGTCTCGCGCGGGAACTGGGTCAGCGCAGCGCGCGAGTATGTTTTCGACGACAATGCATGGGCGCGCTGGGCGCCGGATCTGCGTATCTTCGAGGTTCCGGGGGATCACGACTCCATGGTGCTGGAACCGAATGTGAGGGTGCTGGCGGCGCGCATGAAAAGCTGTATCGAGGACGCCGAGGCTGGGCAGGATCCGGCCGCGCGCGCCGCTGCGGAGTAGGCCGATGCCCCCCCCGACCGTGCTGACCGTGATCCTGAACTACCGCACCGCGCCGATGACGCTGCGCGCCGCCGAGGCTGCCCGCACTGCGATGGTGGGGCTGCCCGGCGCAGTGGTGATCGTGGACAATGATTCGCAGGACGGCTCCTTCGAGGAGCTGTCTCGGGCAGTCGCCGCGCGGGGCTGGGACACCGACGGGCAGGTGCGGGTCTTGCAGACCGGCCATAACGGCGGGTTCGGCGCGGGCTGCAATAGCGGCATCCGCTCCGGGCTGCCGGATGGAACGGCACCGGATTACATCTATCTGCTCAATTCCGATGCGTTCCCGGCCCCGGACGCCATCAGGCGCCTGCGCGACCATCTGCAGGCGCATCCGCAGACCGGACTTGCGGGCAGCTACATCCACGGCCCTGACGGCGAGGCCCATGTCACCGCTTTCCGCTTTCCGGGCATTGTGAGCGAATTCATCAGCGCGGCCTGCACCGGCGTGATCACCCGGCTTCTGTCGGGCCACGACGTCGTTCTGCCCGTGCCCGATACGACTCGAGCCGTGGACTGGCTGGCCGGGGCCAGCATGATGCTGCGCCGCGAGATGCTGGACCACGTCGGTTTCTTCGATGAAGGGTTCTTCCTCTATTTCGAGGAGACGGATCTGTGCCGGCGTGCACGAAATGCGGGATGGCGAACCGACTATGTGCGCAGCGCCGAGGTGATGCATATCGGCTCTGTCTCCACCGGGGCCAAACAATGGACGCGCAAGCCGGGCTATTGGTTCGACTCGCGCCGGCGCTATTTCGTCAAGCATCTCGGTCGCGCGGGTGCTGCCGGGGCAACACTGGCGCGGCTGGCTGGTGGCGCGATCTGGCAGACGCGCCGCCTTGTTGAACGCAAGCCCCGTGCCGGACCCGAACGTTTTCTGCGCGACATGCTCGCCAGCGATCTGGGCGCGGCCGTGGCGGCGCTGCGACCGCGATCCGCCATCGCGCAGCAGGCCCATTCTCCCACCGAAACCCAACGGCCGCAACGGAGCCGCGAATGACCCAGCTATCCACCGTCGTGATGGGCGATGAGATCCTGCTCGCGCAGTGCTGCGACACCCTGCATGCGCGCGGACATGCGATCGCGGCGGTCGTCACCGGGGCCGGCGAAATCCAGCGCTGGGCGATCGAGCGGGGATTGACCGTGATCGCGCCGGGACCCGATCTGTCCACGAAGCTGTCGCAGCTGCATTTCGACTGGCTGCTGAGCATCGCCAACCGCGCCCTGATTCCGGCCGAGGTGATCGCGCAGGCGCGGGTCGGGGCAATCAACTTTCACGACGGTCCACTGCCGGAGTATGCCGGACTGAACGCCCCGGTATGGTCGCTGATCGAGGGGAAACGTCGGCACGCCGTGACCTGGCACCTGATGGAGACCGGGCTCGATACCGGCGACATCGTGCTGCAGCGCGACTTCGATATCTCGGAGGGGGAAACCGCGCTCACGCTCAACACCCGCTGCATGGCTGCCGGGGCCGAAAGCTTCGGCGAGTTGCTGGTCCTGCTGGAATCGGGCACCCCGCCGCGCCGCGCGACAGATGCGGCAGCGCGGCGCTGGTATGGCCGCGACAAGCGCCCGGCCGCCGGTGGACGGCTGGATTTCACACGCGACGCCGATGCGCTTTGTGCGCTGGTGCGGGGGCTTGACCATGGCGGCTATGTGAACCCGCTTCTGTGCCCGTCGATACGTGTCGGGGATCGGGTGATCCGGGTCGGCGCCGCCGATCCGGCCGGTGCGGACTCCGATGCCGGAGCCGACAGAATGCCGGGCAAGGTGCTTTCGGTGACCGCCGACAGCCTTACCGTTACCACGGGCAGCACGCCGCTCCGGCTGTCACGGCTGACCGATGCGGCCGGCCAGACAATCGACCCGACGGCGCTGATCTCGGCGGGCGACAGGCTGCCGAGCCCTGAGCCGCAAGAGGCCGCAGCCCTCGAAACCGCCATGGCCCAAGCCGCGCCGGCCGAGCCGGCCTGGCGCCGGGCGCTGCGCCGGCTTGCGCCGGTCGGGATGCCGCTGGCACGTCCCGGCGGCACTGCCGGGACGCAAGCCGCGCACGTACTCAGCCTTCCCGCAGGAATGACAGCAGGGCAGATCGCCGCGGCCACGGCCGCCTGGGCGGTGCTGCAGGACGGCGCTGGTGGCCGCGATCTGGCCCTGTGCGATGATGGCGTCGCGCGCATGGCCGGACAGGCACCGGGACATATCGCGCAATGGGTGCCGCTCCGGCCGGACATGACTTCGGATTTCGCTGCCGCCGCCGACGCGATGGCCGCAAGGTTGGCGGCGCCGCAGCCCGGATTCCTGTGCGACATCGTGCAACGCGACCCCCTGATCGGGCCCGACATGCCCGCGCTGGGGCTCGCCGTCGCGACGGCCGGCGCGATCCCCGGCTGTGCGGCGACGGTGGTGTTGGAGGATGACGGGGCGACGCTGATCTACGACACCGGCCGGCTGGACGCGGCGGCGGCGAAGCTGATCGCCGCAAGGCTGGAGCATCTGGCCAAGGCGGCGGTGGCCGCCCCGGACACAGCCCTGCGCGATCTGCCGATCGCGGCGCCGGCCGAGCAGGCGCAGATGCTGCAGGGCGGGACTGCAATCGCACTGCCGCAAGGACGCGATGCCTGTATCCACCACGCGATCGAAGCCCAGGCTGAGCGGACCCCCGAGGCGACGGCGCTGATATTTGAGGATCAGCAGCTCAGCTACGGCGCGCTCGAGGCCCGCGCGAACCGCGCGGCACATGTCCTGCGGCAGATGGGGGTCGGCCCCGGCGTGCCCGTCGGGCTCTATTGCCGCCGCTCCTTCGATCTTGTCGTCGGGGCGCTGGCCATTCTCAAGGCCGGCGGCGCCTACGTGCCGCTCGATCCCGGCTATCCCGCCGATCGCATCGCGCATTACATCGCCGACAGCGCGGCGCCCGTCATCGTCACGCAGTCGGAGGTAGTCCGCACATTGCCCGCGCATGCGGCAGCACTTCTGCATCTCGACGCCGATCCGCGCCTCGCAGGTGCTTGCGAAGGCCCGCCCCAAAGCGGCGTGACCCCCGAGGACCTCGCCTATCTGATCTACACGTCCGGATCGACCGGCACCCCCAAGGGCGTCATGGTCGAGCACCGCAACGTCGCCAATTTCTTCGCCGGCATGGATGAACGGATCGCGCATGATCCGCCCGGCACATGGCTGGCCGTGACCAGCCTGTCCTTCGACATCTCGGTGCTCGAGTTGTTCTGGACGCTGGCACGCGGGTTTCGCGTGGTACTGGCCGGGGACGACATGCGCGCAGCGGTCTCGGCCGGGGAAGATGCGCCACGTGGAGGTATCGCCGTGTCGTCGCGGCCAATGGATTTCAGCCTCTATTACTGGGGCAATGACGATGGCGTGGGGCCTGACAAGTATAAACTGCTGCTGGAGGGGGCGAAACACGCCGACGCGCACGGCTTTTGCGCCGTCTGGACGCCCGAGCGGCACTTTCACGCCTTCGGCGGCCCCTATCCCAACCCGTCGGTCACCGGCGCCGCCGTGGCGGCGGTAACGCGCAACATAGGCGTGCGCGCCGGATCCTGTGTCGCCCCGCTGCATCACACCGCGCGCATCGCCGAAGAATGGGCGGTCATCGACAACCTGACGAACGGGCGCGCCGGGCTTGCCATCGCATCGGGCTGGCAACCGGATGATTTCGTGCTGCGCCCGGAAAACACCCCGCCCGACAACAAACCCGCGATGCAGACAAGCATCGACCAGCTGCGGCGGTTGTGGCGCGGCGAGGCGGTCGGGTTCCCGCGCCGTGACGGCAGCCTGCATCCGGTGGTGACTCAGCCGCGCCCGGTCTCGTCCGAGCCGGCGCTGTGGGTGACGACGGCGGGCAACCCGGCGACCTGGCAGGAGGCCGGGGCGCTGGGCGCGAATGTGCTGACCCATCTTCTGGGGCAATCCATCGACGAGGTCGGCGAAAAGATCGCGCTCTATCACGAGGCGCTGCGCAATCACGGTCATGATCCCGCGGATTTCACCGTCACGCTGATGCTGCACAGCTTTCTGGCGGCGGATCGTGACACCGCACGCGAGACCGCGCGCGGACCGATGAAGGCGTATCTGCGGGCCGCCGCCGGGCTGATCAAGCAATATGCCTGGGCGTTTCCGGCATTCAAGAAGCCCGTCGGCGCCAACAGCCCCGCCGATATCGACCTGTCCACCCTGGACGAGGACGAGATGGAGGGCGTGCTGGAGTTCGCCTTCCAGCGATACTTCGAGGAGTCGGGCCTGTTCGGCACCGTCGAGGATGGGCTGCGCCGGGTCGAGCAGCTCAAGCGCATCGGCGTGGACGAGGTCGCCTGTCTGATCGACTATGGCATCGCGGTGGAAACGGTTCTCGAGGGGCTCGCGCCGCTGGCCGACCTCCTGCGCCGCGCCAACACCCCGACCCGGCCGGCGGAGCAGGATTTTTCCATCGCCGC
>CAZMBT010000002.1:0-7410 GCA_964564395.1 uncultured Alkalilacustris sp. | reverse complement strand
TGCGCCGCGCCAACACCCCGACCCGGCCGGCGGAGCAGGATTTTTCCATCGCCGCGCAGATCCAGCGCCACGGCGTGACGCATCTGCAATGCACCCCTTCCATGGCGCGGCTGCTGACAATGGACGACACGGCGCGCGCCGCCATGGCCGGGATACGGCACCTGATGGTGGGCGGCGAAGCCCTGCCCGGCCCGCTGGCCGCCGATCTGGCGCGGCTGACCGGGGCGCCGCCACTCAACATGTACGGCCCCACGGAAACCACGATCTGGTCGTCCGTCGGGCCGGCGCGCGGCGACGGTGCCATCGCTGATCTGGGCACACCGATTGCGAATACCCGGCTCTATGTTCTGGACGAGGCACTCAAGCCGGTGCCGACGGGCCTGCCCGGCGAGCTGTGCATCGCCGGCGCCGGGGTCACGCGTGGCTATTGGGGCCGCGATGCGCTCACCGCCGAGCGCTTTCCCCCCGACCCGTTCGCCGAAGGACGGATGTACCGCACCGGCGATCTCGTGCGTCGCGACGCAGGCGGCCGACTGCATTTTCTCGGCCGGACCGACCATCAGATCAAGATCCGCGGCTATCGCGTCGAACTCGGCGAAATCGAGGCGCGGCTGGAGTCGCTGCCGGGCGTGCGGCAGGCGGTGGTGGTCGGCCGCGAGGACGGCCCCGGCGATCTGCGTCTGATCGCCCATGTCACGCCGGCCGGGGCGGCTGCCGAGGCCGATCTGCGCGCGCAACTGGCCGAAACGCTGCCCGATTACATGATCCCGGCGCGCATCGTGGCGCATGACGCCATGCCGCTGACCCCCAATGGCAAGATCGATCGCGCCGCGCTGCCCGATGCCGGCGTGGCGCCGCCACCGCCGACCGCCCCGATCACCCCGCCCGAGCAGGGGCTGCAGGCGCGTATCGCGGAGATCTGGGCGCGGATCCTGGGTCTGGACTCGGTCGGGCGCGACGACAACTTCTTCGCGTTGGGCGGTCACTCGCTGCTGGCGGTCCAGGCGCATCGCGAGATCCGCACGGCGCTGAACACCACGCGCCTGTCGATCACGGACATCTTCCGCTTTCCCACCTTGTCGGGGCTGGCCGCGCATCTGGAGACGACGCTGGAGGCCGACAGCACGCCGGCCGCCGCCGCGCCGGGCGCAAGCATGGGTAATGGCGGGGCTGCGCCGGCGGGCGCCGATACCGGAACAGGCAAGGGCGACGACGCCGCCACACGCGCCCGCGCGCGCCAGGAAGCGATGGCGAAGCGCCGCGCCCTGCGTGCACGGCGCGGCGCGCCCGGCGCGTGACTCTCGCGGCCAGGTTACACGGGCTGCTTCCGGCGCAGGTGGCGGGCGCGGTCGTGGACCCGCGACAACCGCAACCCGCCCTCCTGGCCCCGGAACGGGGCGCCACGCCGGGGATGGTCCCGCAGCGATTGCGCGAATTCGCGGCGGGGCGCGCGGCGGCACGGCAGGCGATGGCCGGGCTCGGGTTCACGGGGCACGCGGTTCCGGCAGGTGCGGATCGCGCGCCATGCTGGCCACCGGGTGTGACCGGCAGCATCGCACATTGCGCGGATTGCTGCGTGGCCGTTGCGGGCGCGTCGGGTCAGTGGCGGTCGCTGGGGGTCGATATCGAACCCGACATCGCGCTGCCCACCGAGTTGATCGGCACGATCTGCGACGATGCCGAGCTGGGTTGGCTTGCTGCGCAGGAGGGCGCGAGGCATGGGCGGCTGGCCCGCGCGATCTTCAGTGCCAAGGAATGCGCCTACAAGGCACAGTATCCGCTGACACGGACCTTGCTGGGTTTCGAGGCGCTGCGCGTGGCGCCCGACCCTGTGGCGGGGCGCTTCACCGCCACCTTCACAGTCGCAACGGGTCCGTTCAGCGCCGGCGATACGCTGCAAGGCGGGCTGGCCATGGCGGACGGGCACATCCTGACAACGCTGGCGCTGCCGCGCTGACCCGCGCGGCCGCTCAGCGCGGTTGCGCCGCTTCAAGGCCGGTTTCACGGTGTCGGACGACGACATCGCGGACCGTTTCCTGCATCAGCCGCGCGGTCTCGGGGGTCGGACTGTCAGCCGGGCTGCCATCGGCGCGGTGCAACCGATGCGGCAGGCCGACGGGATCACGATGATAGAGCACCGCGTAATGCGTCAGCGCCACCAGATACAGGCCGAGATCATTCAGGTGGATCTCGTCGCGAAACAGCCCGGCCACGTCATCGAGCCCGCCAACCCCGCCCCGCGCCTCGATCGCGCGGGCGAATTGCGCCAGAACCTGCCCGGCCGGAACAAGATGGATGGGCCCGCGCTCCGGGTCCGCCGCCAGCGCACGGTGCAGGATTTCGCGTTTCCAATAGCGCTCCAGGTCCCGATCGAGCCGCGTCAGCCAGTCCTCCGCCCCATCGCGATGGGGCCATGTCTCATAGAGATAGATGCGGATATCGGGGGCGCCGGCCCGCGCATGCGCGGCCCATCGCTGCAGGTAGTCCCAGCTGTCGAAGTATTCGATCGCATCGCGGATCTCGACCATTTCCGTTAGCACCAGCACGTCATGCTCGCCCGACTCCAGCGCCTCCTTCGCCGGGCGGAAATGCGGGTGATCGTTTTCCTGCTCGAAGCCCTTGATCGGCACGGCCGGCTCCCAGTGTGCCCGCAGCGTCGTGCCCCAGCCCAGCTGACTGGCATACCTGTGCCCCGGCCCCGCAAGCTGCGCCAGCATCGCGGGCATGTCCCGCCCGACCAGCGAATGCCCGATATGGTACACCGAAAGCGGCTTCTCGGGCGGCGCGAGCGCGTCCGAATAGATCGGATTCAGCGCGGCGTCGTCCAGCGGTTCGGGTGCGCAGCGCACCAGACCACAAGCTGACAGCACCAGCAGCAGCGCCGCCGGGCTGATCCGTCGCAAGATCCGTTCTGGTCTGGAGGTCGCCATCCTGCCCGCCGGGTCGCTGATCAATCGCGCGGGCCCAGAGCCCCTGGCCTGCCCGGGCGCCGACGCCGCGCATCGGCCTGCAGAACGCCCGCGCGTCGTACCGCCGTCAATACCCCGTGCCGCGCAGCACCACAAGAAAGGTTGCCGCGATTACCTTGAGGTCCAGCAGGAAGGACAGGTTCCTGTCGTAGCGCGCATCGCTTATCGCGCGGCGGGCGAAATACCCCTCATTGCGTTCGGAAATCTGCCACAGCCCGGTGAGGCCGGGCCGCAAGGCCATGTAGGACGTCGTGTCACCGCCATACAGATGGACCTGCTCCGGAAGCATCGGCCGCGGCCCCACGAGGCTCATGTCGCCGGTCAGGACATTCCAGAGCTGCGGCAACTCGTCGAGCGAGGACTTGCGCAGGAACCGCCCCAACGGTGTGATGCGGGGGTCGCGGCGCAGCTTCTGCGTTGTGTCCCACTCATGCCGCAGCGCCGGATCGGCCTTGAGGCAGGCTTCCAGCCGCGCCTCGGCATCGGGCACCATGGTGCGCAGCTTGCGCATCACGAAGACCCGGCCACCAAGGCCGAGGCGCTTCTGTCCGAAGAACGGGTTGCCACCTTCGAGCCAGAGCGCGAGCGCGGCCAGAAGGATGATCGGCAGCGCGAGCGGCAACGCCGCGATGACGAGCGCGATGTCGAATAGACGCTTGAACCCGTCACGGTACCAGCCCCGACGCCCGAACAGCGGACGCCCGGCGGGCATGCCCAGTGCGGCGGGGTTGCGAATATGTGCCGGGCGGGAGAGTCGCGTGGATTCTGAATTCGTCATGACGTCACCCAATATTCTTCCGGGGCGCAAAACTGCGCCTTCCCGCGAAACCTCGATCTCCGGTTGATTGTGGCGCACCCTTCACCTTTGCGCCGCAATCTCGCCATATTTACACCAAGCCGGGCAGGTTCGTGGCAAAAAAATGGCGACTCGTCAAAAATTTAGGGGTTTTTGCCTTATTTTTCCCGCAATGGTTGCGAGGGTCGTTTCCGGTATAGTTACAATGAATTATGAGTTGGCGGTCTGTTGCGGAGCCCCGGATGGTCGACGCCGCAAATGTGGCAGAAATGGGCAAGACTGTGGCGAATCACTCTGTCGCGCCCGGCGGGGGCGCTCACCCGCCCGCCGCCGGGCATGCTGCTGCGCACGACCTTGCACCCGCTGCGCCTGTCCATATCTTGAGAGTGGGTATCGGGACACGGCCGTGCTGCATGGCTGTACGGTCCGCGCCCGATCGCCAGCAACGGGACGGTGACGATGAAGGACCCTTACGAGACACTCGGCGTCGCGCGCTCGGCGACGCAAAAGGACATCAAGGACGCGTTCCGCAAGCTGACGCGCAAGCATCACCCCGACCTCAACCCGGACGACCCGAAAGCGGCCGAGAAGTTCGGCGCGATCTCGGCAGCGCATGACCTTCTCGCCGATCCGGAAACCCGGCGGCGCTTCGATGCCGGCGAAATCGACGCAAGCGGCGCGGAAACCGGAGGCCAGCGCTACTACCGCGACTATGCCGACGCGCCGGGCGGCGGTGGCTTTTCGTGGCACGACAGCGGCGGCGGACACGCCCGCCGGGAGGGGTTTGCCAGCAACGCGGAGTTCGAGGATTTCCTGTCGCGCGTGTTCGGCGGCGGCGGGACGGGACGGCGCCAGCGCGAAACCAGCGTACGCGGCGCAGATGTCAGCTATTCGCTGGAGGTAAGTTTCCTCGACGCCGCGACCGGCGCGCAGCGCGCCATCACACTGCCAGACGGCAAGTCCCTGAAGCTGACCGTTCCCGAGGGCGCGCGCGACCGTCAAACCCTGCGTCTGAAGGGCCAGGGCATGGCCGGATTCGGCGGCGGACCGGCCGGCGACGCCTATGTCGAACTCCATATCGCGCCACATGCCTTTTTCGAACGGCGCGACGACAACATACATGTCGAAGTCCCGGTCACGCTGCAGGAGGCCGTGCTGGGCGGCAAGATCGAGGTCCCGACAATCCATGGCCCCGTGACCCTGACGGTGCCGCCAGGGTCGAACACCGGCAAGGTGCTGCGGCTGCGCAACAAGGGTATCCGCAACCGTGAGACCGGCGTTCACGGGCATCAGATGGTGCGTCTCAAGGTCGTGCTGCCTGATGCCGAGGAGCCGGAGCTGACCGAGTTCCTGCGCAGCTGGCGGCCGCGGCACAGACATGATCCACGTGAGGAGATGCTTCGATGACGCCGTTGGAGACCCTGGTTCAAACCATCGCCCGGCTGCAGCGCGAAGACCTGGACCACTGGATCGCGCAGGAATTCATCACGCCGCATCAGGGCAGCGCGGGCCCGGTCTTCGCCGAGGCCGAATGCGCGCGGGTGCGGCTCTTGTGCACGCTGCATTACGAACTCGAGCTGGATGCCGAGGCGCTGCCGGTGATCCTGTCGCTGCTCGATCAGCTTTACGACACCCGCGCCGCGCTGCGTGCCCTGTCGGATGCGGTCGCCGCGCAACCCCCCGAGATCCGCAACGCGATCCTCGCCGCGCTCGAGGTCGAAACCCTTTCCTGACCCGCGCCGAGCCGGGCGACCTTGTACCCGCCGGCAGGATGCGCTCAAGTGCCGGCATGACGCAGGTCACGTCCGACTCCTCGCTCGCCTCCGAAGGCAATCCGGTCATGGGTGTCGTCTGGATGGTGGTCACCGGCTTGTGCTTCGTTGCGGTGACAGCGACGGTCAAGCATCTGGGTGACGCGGTCCCGGCGGCGCAGGCGGCCTTTCTGCGCTATCTGCTCGGTCTCGTGTTCCTGTTGCCGATGCTCGGAACGCTGCTGCGCATGCGCCCCGGCTGGAAGGAAACGGCGCTGTTCTCGGCGCGCGGGCTGGTGCATGCGCTCGGCGTGATCCTGTGGTTCTTTGCGATGACCCGCATCTCCATCGCCGAGGTGACGGCGATGAACTATCTGTCGCCGGTCTATGTTGCCATCGGCGCGGCGTTCTTTCTGGGCGAGCGGCTGGCGGCGCGACGTATCGCGGCGATCGTGGTGGCGCTCCTGGGTGCGCTGATCATCCTGCGGCCGGGATTTCGCGAGGTCTCGCCCGGGCATCTGGCCATGCTGGGCACGGCGGTGCTGTTCGCCATTTCCTACCTGATCGCCAAGCGCATGAGCGCCGCCTCCAGCGCCTCGATGGTGGTCGCGATGCTGTCGATCTGGGTCACCATCGGCCTGGCCCCCTTCGCCGCCGCGGTCTGGGTCACCCCGACCCTCGAACAGCTCGCCTGGCTCTTTCTGGTCGCCATCTTCGCAACCGGCGGGCATTTCACGATGACACTGGCCTTCAAGGCCGCGCCGTTGACGGTGACGCAGCCGATCACCTATCTGCAGCTCGTCTGGGCCACGGCGCTCGGTGCGCTGGTTTTCGGCGAGGCGGTGGATATCTGGGTTCTGCTGGGCGGAGGTGTCATCATGGCCGCGATCACCTTCATGACCTGGCGCGAGGCCGTTCTGCGCCGGCGCAGCACCACGCCCGCGCACATGGCAACAAAGGTATGACCGCCGAAACACGGCGTCGGCGCCCGCCCGCCAGCCGGTCAGCCGCGCGGATCGACCAGCTTTTCAAGAACGCTGTCCGAGGTGATCTCGCCCAGCGTCGTGCCGTTCTCGACGACCGCGACCGGGGCACGATGTCCGCGCACGCGTGCGATGATATCGGTTATGCCATCCTCGGGCGCCACTGGCGGCCCCTCCGCCGACCCGGTCGCCGGGCGCATCACGTCGCGCGCGCACAGTACACCCAGCGGGTTCATGTTGTTGACGAAATCCGCGACATACTCCGAGGCGGGGTTGGAATAGATGTCACGCGGTGTGCCGGACTGCACGATGCGGCCACCTTCCATGATCGCGATACGGTTGCCCAGCTTGAAGGCTTCATCCAGATCATGGGAAACGAAGACGATGCTGCGCTTGAGCCGCTCCTGCAGCTCCAGCAACTCATCCTGCAGCCGGTTACGGATCAGCGGGTCGAGCGCGGAGAACGGCTCATCCATCAACAGGATGGGCGCGTCGGTGGCAAAGGCGCGCGCCAGCCCCACGCGTTGCTGCATGCCGCCCGACAGTTCTGCGACCGCGCGGTCGGCCCAGTCGGACAGCCCGACCAGCTCGAGCTGCGCATCGACACGCGCGCGCCGCTCGCGCGCGGACTGACCGGCAAGCTCCAATCCAAGGCCGACATTCTCGCGCACGCTGCGCCAGGGCAGCAATCCGAATTGCTGGAACACCATCGCGATGTTCCTCAGCCGCAAGCGCCGCAGCGTCGCGGCATCGGCATGGGTCACACTGATCATGCGTTCGCCGTCATGCACGCGCACCTCGCCGCGCGTCACCGGATTGAGCGCGTTGACAGCCCGCAGCAGCGTGGATTTTCCCGACCCCGACAGCCCCATCAGCACCACGATCTCGCCCTGCCCGACCGTCAGCGAACA
>CAZMBT010000001.1:0-34705 GCA_964564395.1 uncultured Alkalilacustris sp. | reverse complement strand
TGCGTGCCGCGGCGGAGGATTTCACCATGTCGCGGCTACTTGGCGTTCGCGCGAACCGCGTGATTGCCACCGCCTTCGTCCTGTCGGCGCTGCTCGCGGCGGTTGTCGCTGTCCTCTTCTCGGCGCAGACCGGATTTGTTCACCCGCGCTTCGGTTTGCAGATCGTCATCATCGCCTTCGTCGCGACGGTCATCGGAGGGCTGGGGAATCTTGTCGGCGCCGCTGCCGGCGGGTTCCTCGTCGGAATCGTTTCGACACTGCTGCAGACGTTCCTTCCGCCCGATCTGCGGCCCTTCCGCGAAGCCTTCCTCTTCTTCATCGTCATTCTTGTCCTGCTGTTCCGGCCGCAAGGTCTGTTTCCCGCCCGTGGGCTGAAGGAGCGGATATGAGCCGGCCCGGCACCAGAATATCCTCCCAGCCGGTCGAATGGTTGTCACGCGAGCGGCTGGAACGCGTCGTACCGCTCCTGATCCTGGCGGCTGTACTTGCCGGCATCATGCTGCTTGCCAGCCAGCTCGGCGTCGTCCAGCAGCGCCGCGTGACCCTCGGTTTCATCAGTCTGATTTCGGTTGTCGGCCTGTATGTCTTCATGGGTAATTCCGGCGTTCTCAACTTCTCTTCCGTCGGCTTCATGGCAATCGGGGCCTATGTTTCAGCGCTTCTGACCATGCGCCCGCAGGTAAAGGCCACCTTTCTGCAGGATCTCCCCGACTGGCTGGCCGCCGCCCAGTTCGATCCGACCATCGGCGCTCTTGCCGGGGGCGTCGTCGCGGCGCTTGTCGCCCTCGTGGTCGGGCTGCCGATCATGCGGCTTTCCGGTATCGGCGCAGGGATCGCCACGCTCTCGATCCTGATGATCTTCTACATAGTCCTGGGCAACTGGACGGGGGTTACCGGCGGGCAGCGGTCTCTGATGGGGTTGCCG
This sequence comes from uncultured Alkalilacustris sp., assembly GCA_964564395.1. Classification (GTDB taxonomy): domain Bacteria; phylum Pseudomonadota; class Alphaproteobacteria; order Rhodobacterales; family Rhodobacteraceae; genus Alkalilacustris. The sequence goes on along the minus strand of CAZMBT010000001.1, from coordinate 33,780 downwards.
ACCTATGTCACGGTGTGGAACGCCGGGTTGACGGCGATAGGCGCCATCACGCTGGCCTTCATCTATCAGGAATCGCGATCGTGCCTGGCGCTGCGTGCGTCGCGCGAGGATGAGGTGGCAGCGCGGGCAGCTGGCGTGCGCGTCGTGCGTGAACGGCTGACAGCCTTCGTGCTGGGCGCGTTCCTGTGTGGCATCGCCGGCGTGTTCTACGGCCATTTCCTTGGCACGCTCCGGGTCGAGAATTTCTATCTCGATCCGACCTTCCTCTACATAACCATGCTTGTCGTGGGCGGAATGCGCAGCCTTACAGGCGCCGTCGTCGGGGTCATCGTGATTTCGACGCTGAGCGAGCTTCTCCGGTTGCTGGAGATCGGGGGGCGCCTGCCAATGGCCGACATACCGGTGAAAGCCCCCGCTGGCCTGGGTGACGTCGTGCTGGCCGCCTTGATGCTGGGCATCATCCTCTTTCGCCCTCAAGGCATCACCGGCGGCCGCGAGATCACCCTGTGCGGCCTGCGGGGCTGAGAACATCGAACAAACATCAGGAGACCGAGATGACCGAGACCGCCCCCGCGCCCATCGTAAACGCCGCGACGCGCCGCGAGATTGCCTCCGGCGTGATCGTCATCCCCGATCACAGGATCCCTCTGGTGCCGAATATCGGTATCGTGCTGGGCGATCACAGCGCCCTGGTGGTCGATACCGGCATGGGGCCACAAAACGGTGCCGCCGTACTGCGTGCAGCGCAGGAGATCGCGGGCGACCGGCGCCTTGTTCTGACGCTGACGCATTTTCACCCTGAGCACGGCTTCGGCGCCGCCCCCTTCAAGGGCAAGGCACAGATCATCTACAATCGTGCACAGGGCGAGGATCTGGCCGCGAAGGGTGAGGGGTATCTCGAGATGTTCCGCGGAATGGGCCCCGAGATTGCCGGCGCTCTCGAAGGTACCGAGCTTGTCGAGGCCGACGATCTTTATGACGGGTCACACCACGAGATTGATCTGGGAGGGCGCAGGGTGGTGCTGCGCAATTGGGGCATGGCTCACACTCGCGGCGACCAGATCGTCTGGCTGCCCGATGCGGGAGTTCTGTTCACCGGCGATCTCGCCGAGGAAAAGACCTTCCCGATCTTTCCGTGGTTTCCGCCCGATGACACCGATATCGACGCTGCGAACTGGGTCGCGGCGCTCGACGATTGCATCGCACTGGAGCCGAAGATCGTCGTGCCAGGACATGGCGAGGTCGGCGGGGTCGGAATCATCGAGGACGTGCGGGACTATATCGCCGATGTCGCAGCCAAGGTGGCCTCCGCGAAGGCCGCCGGCAAGGACGCAGAGACGATCATTGCCGAACTTGAGGAGCAGATCCGCGCCGATCACCCGGACTGGCATTTCCCCGAATGGATCGGGTTTGCCCTGCGCTACCATATCGACACCCGCTCATGAGAGTGGCCGTCCTCGCACTTCATTACCAGAACGAAGTGCTTCACCCCGATGGACGCATCCGGCTCGGAGTTGCCCGCGACGATGGTGCCTCGAATCGGGTTGTTGCAGCAGCGCGCGCACTTCTTGGCGGTGCAAGGGAAGCAGGCGTGCCGGTCATCTCGGTGCGGATCGCCTTCCGGCCCGATCACGCCGAAGTCATCCAGAACGCGCCCATCTTTCGCAGGGTCACAGCCAGCGGAGCGATGGTCGAGGGAAGCTGGGGCGCGGAGTTCGTCGACGGGCTGGAGCCACTGCCAGGTGAATTCGTGGTCCATCACAGCCGCATCAGCGCATTCATCGGATCACAGCTCGCCGAGATCCTGCGCGCATTGCGGGTTGGGCGACTGATTATTGCCGGGGTTGCGACCAATTCGGTGGTCGCGACCACGGCTGCGCATGCGGTGGATCTGGGGTGGGAGATCACGATCGCAAGCGACGCGTGCTCGTGCCGCGAGCCGCATCTTCACGCGGCCACGCTCGAGAACCTGTCCCTCATCGGCGAGATTCGCAGCGTCGCCGAGATCGCCGAGCAGTTCGCCGCTGGTGACCCTGCCGGGTGAGCCACGCGAATAACCGACCACCCGGCCCGGGTTGACGCGCATTTGATCCGCGCGACCGTGCGCACAAGGTCCGCCTGCCGTCGGATTGGCTCACCCCGTCAGGACCGCGCCCCGGTCAGCGGCCGAAACCTGCCGAATACGGCAGCCATGTGGCGATCCCCGGAAAGATGAACAGCAACCCCAAACCCAGCAGCATGAGCGCCACATAGGGTGAGGCGCCGCGCACCACCCGCGCCAACGGGGCATCCGTAATTCCCTTTATCACGAAGAGATTCATGCCGACGGGCGGTGTGATCATCGCAAGCTCCAGGTTCACCATCAGCAGCACACCATACCAGATGAGGTCGATGTCGAGCGCGATCATCGTCGGCAACAGGATCGGCGTTGTGACGAGTATGATCGCGATCGACTCGAAGAACATGCCCATCACGAAAATCATGAGCATGACGATGAGCAGGAATGCGACCGGCCCGAGCCCCATCGCGGTAACGAACTCGGCGATCTGGGCTGGCAGGCGGATGATGGTGATCGCGTGTCCGAACATCGCGGCACCTGCGATGATCATGAACACCATGATCGAGGTGCGCATCGTCTTGTAAGCGCAGTCGCGCAGATCGCGCAAACCGAACCCCCGGTAGATGACGACCGCCACGAAGAGCGCGTAGAGCGCGCCGATCGCGGCGGCTTCCGAAGCGGTGAAGATGCCCAGATAGATGCCGCCCATGACCACGGGCGGGGCCAGAACCGCCCAGATCGAGCGACGCAGCGCCCCCGCGACCCGTGTCCACCCTGCCCATGCAGGCGTGTCCGAGCCCAGATACGCCGCCCTGCCGATGCAGAACAGCGAAAAGATCGCCGCGAGCATCAGGCCCGGCACGATGCCCGCGAGAAACAGCGCCCCGATGGAGACTTCCGATACCACCGCGTAAAGGATCATGGGCCCCGATGGCGGAATCAGGATGCCGAGCGTCCCTCCAGCGGCAACGACACCCAGCGCGTCGCGCTCGGGGTAGCCATAGCGCTGCATCTGCGGGATCGCCGTCGAACCGATGGACAGGGCCGTGGCGACGGACGAGCCGGAGATCGCCGAGAATACGGTACAAGACAGCACCGTCGCGACGCCAAGCCCGCCCTTGATGTGACCCACGACGGTGTGGGCCATGAAATACAGATCGTCGATCACCCTGGCCCGGATCATTACATGGGCCATGAACACGAAAAGCGGGATCGTCGCGAGGATCGGCTTGTCGAGATGAGCGTATACCGTGCCCGACATGCCCGCCACACCGCCCTCGAAGATGAGCAGGATCGCGGCCGCGGCGAGCCCGAGGGCCGCAAAGATCGGCATGCCCGACAGCAAGAGCAGGATAAGCCCGGCGAATATGAGTAGCGCGGTCATCTCTGCGCCCCCGTCAGCCGGGCGATGAGGCGGGATACGGCAATCAGCGCCAGCAGCCCCGCACCGAACAGCAGCGGCACCCGGGGTATCCAGGTCTGAATCTCGATATTCCCCGAGGTATAGGAACCGAAGCGCCGGGCGAACGCGATCGCGTGCCAGGAGCTGTAGAACAGGATCAAGGCCAGGGTGAGGACCGCCAGATCGGACCAGGCCTCAACGAGCCGGCGCTTCCAGCCCGTAGCGCCTCCGGTGAGCAGATCGATCGATATGTGATCCCCGCGCCGGTATGCTTCGGCCGCGCCCAGCATGATGAGCGCGACAAGCAGCATCCCGATGGTCTCGTAAGCCCAGAGAACCGGTGTTCGCAGCAGGTATCGTTGTGTCACCGCGTAGATCGTGATGACCAGGACGACCAGGATCAGCAGCGCGCTGAGCATGCCACAGATCCAGGCGACCCAGCCCGTCACGCGTTCCAGGAACGCGGCCGCCCGCGCGGCCGCGCTCGGGTTTCCCGGCTCCTGCATCGCTGCAGCCTCAGCTCTCGTCTATGAGCTGGTCGATCAGCTCGATCAGACGCTCGCTGTCCGGGTCATCGGACGCAAAGGTCGCATCGAAGGCCGGGCGCATGACCGCTTCGAGCGCCGCATTCTCCTCGGCCGTCGCGACATGCACATTGACACCGCGCTCGCGCAGCTCGTCAGGGGCGGTGGCCACGGCTTCTTCGGCTGCCTCGATGGCCCACTGCGCCGCCTTGAGCCCGGCTTCGTCAATGGCGGACTGGGCCTTCTGCGACAGCCCGTCATACCAATCCGGTGTCACATACGCGTGAAAGAACACGCTGATCACCGGCACAACGGTGAACTGGTCCTGCACCTCGTAGTAATTGCGGGCCACCGCGGCCGACACGTCGGTGAGCGCGCCATCGATGACGCCGGTGGCGAGGGCCTCATAGACCTCGTCCCCCGACATCGATACCGGCGCCGCGCCCAGCGCCTCGAGCGCGGCGTTGAAGGCGGGCACCAGCCCGCGGATCTGCAGACCCTCGAAATCCTCCGGTGCAACCAAGGGGTCGCCCCGGGAGGTGAACACGGATGTGTTGGTCTGGAACATCCACGCGACATTGCGCACGCCACGCTCGAGCAGCTTGTCGTCCAGAAACGCTGCTGCCTGCGAAGTCGGCCACTGGCGCCAGATCTCCATGTCGGCGAAGGCAAAGGGCGCGGTGGTCACGTTCATCAGCGGCAGCGTCCGCCCCCACTGGAAATTCACCGAAAAGGCACACTCGATCTCGCCGCTGGCGACCCCCACGATGTTGTCGCCGGGGCTCATCAGGCTGCTGGCGCCGAAGACCTGAACCTCGATTTCGCCCTGCGACAACTGCTCGACCTCGTCTGCCCAGCGATCGATCACCTCGGCGACATGATGCGCCGGCGGCAGCTGATGACTGCAGCGCATCTGCGTCGTCTCGGCGGCCACCGGTGCGCCGCCCGCGGCCGCCAGGGCCAGTCCGCAGACGAAACCGGTCTTTCTGATAGGCGTGTTCATGATGAGTCTCCTCCCCTTGGTTTGCGTTAGCACACGCTGCGTGGCGCGGTTCCTTCTACGCATCCGACGCCGCACGCCAGACCGGATCCGGTGGCGGCCCGGCCTGCGCAAGCTGCCCGTGCAACGTTTCGTGCGGCATTTCGCGACCGAGGATCTCCCGGGCCGCCATGAGCTGCCCGAGGTCGATGCCGGTGGCGAACCCCTTCGTCTCGGTCAGAAAGATCAGATCCTCGATCACCACGTTGCCGGTGGCGCCCGGCGCGAAGGGGCATCCGCCCAATCCGCCAAGCGCCCCGTCAAGCACACGGCACCCTGCATCGAGCGCGGCGGCGGCATTGGCGATCGCCATGCCACGCGTGTCGTGCAGATGAATCACATACGGCACCGAACCGAGCTGCCCGGTCATCCGCGCGCACAGCGCGCCCACCTGCCGCGGGCCGGCAAAGCCGACCGTATCCGCCAACCCGACCATGTCCGCACCGGCCTCGAGGCACCGGTCCACGAGCCGCAGGACGGCATCTTCCGAGACCACCCCTTCGAACGAGCAGCCGAACGCCATGGCGATGCCGGCATTGATGATGGTATCCGAGCCGGATTCGTCGCGCTGCCGAACGGCTTTGGCCATCTCTTCCAGGCTCTGCGTCCGGGTGCGCCGGGCGTTCGCCTCGTTGTGGGTTGCGCTCGCCGACACGACCATGGTGATTTCGCCCACCTCCGTCGTCAGCGCGTCGATCGTGCCGCGTTCGTTGAGCGCGAGCGCCACGCCATGCGCGCCGTCATGTCGGGCCACGACGTCGATCACCCGCTTCACATCCGCGAATTGCGGCGCGCGGGCCACAGGCAGAAATGAACCGACCTCGAAATGACGCAGACCCGCCGCGTATTCGCTCGCGATCCATTCCGCCTTCGCGTCGGTGGATGGGTAGGAGTCGGTCAGTTGCAGCCCGTCCCGAAGGCCGACCTCGCGGATCACCACACGGTTTTCGGGATAGATCCGGTGAGCGCGTGTCATGATCTGTTCCCGGCCTTTCGCGTCGGCGCCAGCGGCGCGATGATCTCCTCGTTGTGCTGTCCGATTGACGGCAGGTCGACATTCTCGGCCACCAGAGCCGCCCCGTTCAACTCGACGGGCATGCCAGGTGCCCGGAACGGCCGCTTGTCCGCATAAGCAGAGGTGAGCAAACCCCCGGGCCGGTTCACATGCGGGTCATCATACATCTCGACCGGCCTGGCGATTGACGCGAAAGGGATACCCTCGGCCTCGAAGGCCGGCACCAACTCGTCCACCGTCCTGTTCGCGATCGCCCTGCCAATTATGGGGATCGTCCAGTCGCGCGCGGCGATCTGGTCGGTGCGGGTCTGCAGCCGCGTATCCGTGGTCAGTTCGGTCAGTTCGAGCACGCGGCACAGCTTCGTCCATTGTCCCTCGGTGACCGCGCCGACGAAGAGCTGGCGACCATCGCGCGAGGTGAAGATGTCGTAGACCGGCCAGGAAAACTCGCGCTCCGGCATCGGTGGCGCTTCGCTGCCCTCGATGTCGTATTGCACCATGTGCTGGGCGACGAGCAGCAGGCAGTTCTCGAACAAGCCCACCCGGATCGCGGCGCCGTCACCCGACTTCTCGCGCGACATCAAGGCGCCGAGCACCGTGAAGGCCCCGAACAGCCCCGCCATGATATCGTTGGCAGATGAGCCGATACGCAGCGGTCGTCCCGTGGGCCCGGTCATGTAGGCCATCCCGCTCATCATCTGCACGATCTCGTCCATCGCCGTGCGATCCTCGTAGGGGCCATGAAGGAAGCCCTTGCATGACGCCACGACCAACCGCGGGAACCGCTCGCGCAGCGTGTCCGGCGAGCACCCCATCTTCGCCAGCGATTGGTCGCGGAAGTTCTCGACGAACACGTCGGCTGTCTCGAGCAACGCGTTCAGCGCTGCCACGCCCTCAGCGGTCTTGAGGTCCAGCGTGACCGATTTCTTTGCGCGGTTGAAGGTCGGGAAAAAGCCCGCCCCCATACCGGTGAGATTGCGCGTCTTATCGCCTTCGGGCGGTTCGACCTTGATGACTTCGGCTCCAAGAAAGGCCAGGAACATCCCGCAGGACGGCCCCATTATCATGTGGCTCATCTCGACAACGCGAACTCCCTGCAGCGGCGGTGTGGTTGCCATTGGTCCTCCGGCAGTGTCTCACCCAGAGCATACCAATGACGACCGGTCGCAAAATAATAAGATTTGGAATGTTACGTTCTGTTTGTTAGAAAGCTCGCGTGGATGCGCGACAACTCAGATACTTCGTTGCCGTATGCCGGCTCAAAAAGCTGTCTCATGCCGCCGACCACTGCAATGTCGCGGCATCGGCGTTGAGCCATCACATCGCCAATCTCGAAAGCGAACTCGGCACGGCGCTGTTCGTGCGCAAGCCGCGCGGCATGGAGGTAACGGCAGCCGGGTTGAAACTGCTGGCTCATGCCGAGGCCATCCTCGCCGCGATGGATTCGGCGGTCTCGGACGTGAAGGGCGGCCAGACCGAAATCTCGGGCAACATTGCCATCGGGATGCCGTACTCGGTCATGAAGGTGATCGGGTCGGACCTCATGCGCGAGGTCATGACGGGCTATCCGAAGCTGCGGCTCGTGCTGCGCGAGGGGCTCTCCGGGGTAACCTTTCATGCCCTGAGCACGGGAGAGGTTGATCTCGCCCTGGTCTACAACCCGCCCGGCGACGAACGGACGTCACGCATACCGATCATCGAGGAAGAGCTGTTCTGCCTCGGTCACCGCTCCATCATCGGCGACACATCGGCACCGATCACCTTCGAGGACATGGCCGAGTTGCCGCTCGCACTGCTTCAGACCGGCACGCTGTCGCGCGCCCTGCTCGACAATCCGGCCGCGCTCGGGCGGCTCGAGACGAACGCCAATATCCAACTCGCCTCGATTGCGGGTACACTCGGCGCGCTGACCGACGGGCTGGCCTGCACGCTCGGCCCCAAGGTCATGGTCAGTGAGCAGCTGCACGCCGGAGTCCTTGGCGCACGCCCGGTAAGCGATCCCGCGCCGATGCGCACGCTCTATCTCGTCACGGCGCGAGACAGAAACCCCACGATAGCGCGCGAAACGATGTCGCGGCTGGTCACCGATCTGGTTCGCGACGCCGTCACAGACGGCCGCTGGGAGGCCGCCCGGCTTACCGATGCCATGCTGAAGCTCGGCTGAGCGAAGGCCGCAGGGACGTGGGCTGATCCGTGGTCCCGGCCTGCAGGCCCCATCACGCCTCAACCGGATCGGCGCGAACGCAGTTGCTGGCCCCTGCGCGACAACGCTCAGGCGGTCCCCGAATAAATGTCCCAGGCGCCGCGAAAGGCTTCCGACACGGCATCGATATCGACCGACACGACGCTTACCGAATAGCCATCGGCCACGGCGGCGACCGCGTCCGCGGGTCGGCCGGTGAACCTTCCGCAAGCGACTCCGGCCGCGGCGCAGGTCGCGCGGATCGCCTCGCAGGCGGGCCCGAGTTGCACCGCAGCCTCGTCACCGAGGGCGAGCGCCAGATCGCCCGTGCCTATGAACACAAGATCGATCCCCGGGGTCCCGGCAATGGCCGCCGCATCGGCAAGTCCTGCCCCCGTCTCGATCATGACCGCAACCACGGTTGCCTTGCGTGCACGCTCCAGATACGGGCCGAACCCGCCCTTGAGCGGCCGCACGCCGCCTGCCGAGCGCGCGCCCTCCGGCGGAAAGCGCGCCGCCGCCACTGCGGCCGCCGCTTGCGCGGCCGTCTCGATCAGCGGCACGATCACCCCGTCGGCGCCGGAGTCGAGCGCCTGCGCGATGCCGGCCGCGCCATGATCGGCGACCCGGACCAGAACCGGCATCCGCCCCGCCACCATGCCCACCGTGGCCTCGATTCCCGATCGCGTCCACAGGCCGTGCTGGGCGTCGATGACGATGGCCCCGCCACCCGTCTTGCCATCCGCCGCCTCAAGGGCGATCTCGACCAGCGCCGGCGCCCCGATCGAAAACCACATGAGACCGACCGGCGCCCCCTGCCACAGCCGATCACGCAGCAACGCCGCCCCGCCCGGATCCGTCGCGTCGCGCTTGCCGGCGCTCCCGGGGACGCCCTCAGCCATGCGCGTCATCCGACCCGCTGCCGGCTTCATCGGCACCACCCGCGTCACGGTTCAGGCGTCCATAGCTCTGTTCCGCGTCATGCATGAACCTTGTCATGCGGTCTTGCGCGGCGAGTGCGTCGCGGGCGCGAAAAGCCGCATAAATGGCGCGCATGCCCTCCAGCACCACATCACGGGTGACCGCATCGCGCAGGGTTTCGCGGCGCACGACATGCACCTGATCGGCAAAACGTTCGATTGTCTCGGCCAGCCGCGCGTTGCGCAGCGCCCCGATCCAGGTAGCCCGGAACACCGCATTCGCGTCGGCGAGACCGACCACATCGCCCTCCTCCACCGCGCGCCCGGCGTCGATGACCGCCCCTTCGAGGCGGTCAAGATCCTCCTCGCTCAGATCGCGCGCCGCATTCGCCGCGGCCCTCGGTTCGAGCAAACGACGCACCTCGAAGATATCCGCGATATCCGACGGTGCGAGTTCCGGCAGAACGAAGCCACGGGTCGTCGAGACGAGATGCCCTTCGCTGACCAGCTGCATTAGGGCCTCACGCACCGGCATACGCGACACCCCGAGCTTTCGCGCGATCCCGACATCGATCAGCCGTTCCCCCGGAGCGATCACGCCGCCGCGAAGCTTCTCGCGCAGATCCTGATAGATCTGCGTGCGCAAACTCTCTCCCCGGCCGGGCGCGAAGGAGATCGAACGGGCGTTGGCCATCAATAACTCCGAATTCTGAATACTGAATGCGCACTGGCGAAAATCGACGCGCATACCCGTACTGCGGGGTCAGTAAAGGACGAGTCCGGGGCATTGTCAACGAGTCAGGAGGATTCAGCCATCGAGCACCGGATTACTGCATACAAATCACTTCCATCCTCATAGATTGAGCTTGACAGAAGCGTTGAAAACGCCGGACCCTCTATGAAACAGGATTCAGAAATCAGAGGCCGACCAACGGCCCCCAGGCATGGATTCAGCGCATCGCGCGTGTGGGGAGGCGAACACCAATGGACAGCGTGTCGGCCAGCCTGGAAACGGCAGCCTGCGAGATCCTGCTGACGGGGCTCGCGGGCCACGCCTCATCCGCGGCGGAGCGCCTCGCGGTGGCATTGCGGGCTGCCGGGCCGGCGGGACTTGGCCGGATCGACATCTACCTGCCCGCATCGGAGGCCGGGCACGACCCGTTCAACCTGCCCGAGCCCGCGCCCGACGCCATCGTCATCGCCGAGTTCGACGCCCGCAAGGCGCTTGGCGATGCCATGCGAAATGGCGCGATCGATGAGGCGATCGCCGTGTTGCCATCGGATGCGCGGGTTGTCGCGACCGGCTTCGAGCGGCACTACTACCCGGTGCCGGACGGCCCCGGCACCACCCTGACCGCGCCGATCAGCTATGTCGTGCGCTATCGACGCCCGGCGGAGGATGAAGCCGCGTTCCGGCAATGCTATCTCGACTCGCATCCATCGGTGCAGGCCGGGCTGCCCGGCATTCGCGCGATCCTGTGCTATCTGCCGCTCGACGACCTCGCCGTGCCGGGGGTGGCGCAGGGCGATTACCTGATCGGCAACGAGGTCGCCTTCGAAACGGTCGCGGATTTCAACGCCGCGATGCAGTCGCCCGCGCGTGACGAACTTCGCGCGCACTACCAGAGCTTTCCGCCATTCTCGGGGCCAACATCGCATGTGCTGATGCAACGCCGCGCAATGTAGCGAGTGCCACAAAACGAAGCGCTGACAGAGAGGGAACACGGAACCATGAAACGCAGAAGCCTTCTTCACATGATCGCCCTCGGCACCGCCGGGGCCAAGATCTTCGGCGGGTCCGCCCCGGCCTTTGCCCAGGACGGCCGCTCGGTCACCATTGGCTGGCCGTCGGACGTGCCGAACTGGGATCCCAACCAACGTTTTCAGCCTGATGCGCAGCCGCTGTACAAGTCGGTCTTCGATCAACCCATCGAGCAGGACGCCGATCTCAACTTCGTGCCCAGCCTGTTCACGGAATGGGATCTCGCCGAGGACGGCCTGTCGCTCAGCTTCTCGATCCGCGACGACGTGGTGTTTCATGACGGCACGCCGATGACGATCGACGACATCCGCTTCACCTTCTACGAGCGGGTTGCGGCGGGCGAGCAGCTCGACATCGCCAACACATGGGGCAACCTAGAGGACATCGAAATCCTCTCGCCAACCTCGGGCGTGTTCCGCTTCAACGCGCCGACCCCGACCGCGCCGCAATGGCTGGCCTTCATGGGCAGCTTCGTCGTGCCCAAGGCGTATATGGAGGAGGTCGGCCTCGACGGGTTCCGCGAGCGCCCCATCGGCACCGGCCCCTACAAGCTCGTCGAGTACCAGATGAATTCGCGCATCGTGCTGGAGCGGCACGAGGACTACTGGGGCGAAAAGCCCGCGATCGAGCGCGTCACGATCAACATCATCCGCGACCCTTCCGCACGCGTGGCCGCGGTACAGTCGGGCCAGGCACATCTGACGATCAACGTGCCGGTGCGCGAGGTCGAACGTCTTGGCGCGATGCCGCAGCTAGAGGGAGAAATCAACCCGATCACCCGGGTCATCCTGCTGCAGCTTCGCCATGACATGACCTTCGCCGATCAGAACATCCGCCTTGCCGCGCATCACGCGATCGACAAGGCGGCGCTGTCGCGGGCCTTCTATGGCGACGCGGCGGTGCCGCTTTCGGTTGTGGCCCCTCCGGGCACGCCGGGTTATGTCGAAGGGTTCGAGTTCGCCCATGATCCGGACCGCGCGCGCGAGTTGCTCGCAGCTTCCGGCTACTCGCCCGACAACCCGGTACAGTTCACGATGGCCACAACCAATGGCCATTTTCCCAGTGACTACGACATCGCGCGGGCGTTGGTGCAGATGTGGGGCGAGGTCGGCATCGAGGTGTCGCTCGACGTGATCGAGTACGCCCGGTATTTCGAGCTCAACCGCGGCAACCAGCTGCCCGAGGCCACGCTCTATTCCTGGGACAACGCGACGGGCGACCCGGAAATCTTCACCGGCTACCTGCTCAACCCGCGGATGCCCTTTTCGTCCTGGAAGGCCGACGAGCCGGGCAACCGGGTGCTGGAGCTGTTCGCCGAGCCCGATTACGAAACACGGATCGCGGGATACCGCGAACTCAACCGTCAGGCGACCGAGATGGGCGCGACCATCCCGCTGCTGCAAAGCGTGCAGACCCTCGTGCGCGACAGCGGGCTGAGCTATCGCCGCTACGGCAATGGCTGGGTGCTGCCCGCGACCATGTCCTGGTCGTGAGCCCGGGCGCGCGGTCACATCGAACGGCGCCGGCGGTCCTCGCCGGCGCCACCCTTGAAGGCGGTGGGTATCCCGGATGACGGCGACGATCGCGAAGCTCCTCATGCGGCGGGTTCTCGTGGCGATACCGACGCTGCTGTTCGTATCGATCCTGCTGTTCATGGTGCTTCGGGTGCTGCCCGTCGACCCAGCCGCCATGTCGGTGCCGCCCAATGCCACGCTCGAGCAGATCGAGCAGATGCGGGCGCAGATGGGCCTCGATCTGCCGGTGCCGCAACAGTATCTGATCTGGCTTGGGGATCTGCTGCAGGGAGATTTCGGCAGGTCGATCCATTTTCGCACCGACGTCGCCGGATTGATCGCGACCACGCTGCCCGCAACGATCGAGCTTGCAGTGATGGGAATGGTGCTGGGCGGCGGACTCGGCCTCGCCGGGGGGCTTCTGATCTTCCATTTCCGGGACACACGGACCGAGGCCGTGCTCGATGTCGGCACGATCGCGGTCCTGTCGCTGCCCGATTTTCTCTGGGCGCTGTTCTTGATGCTGACCTTCGGCGTGGTGTGGCAGATCCTGCCCTTCACCGGCAGACTGAGCCCCGACCTCGATCGCCCGATAATCACCGGGTTCCTGTTGATCGACACGCTTGTCACGGGGCAACCGAAGGCGTTCTTCAACGCGCTTTACCACATGATCCTGCCGGCAATGGCGCTGGGCATATCCGCCGCGCCGCCGATCATCCGCATCCTGAGATCCAGCCTGCTCGACACCTACCAGGAGGATTTCATCCATCAGGCGCGACTGCGCGGCCTGTCCGAAAGGCGCATCCTGCTGCGCCACGGGCTGAAGAACGCGATCCTGCCGACACTGAGCCTGATGGGCGTGCAGTTCGGCTTCCTGTTCGGCGGCACGCTTCTGGTCGAGATCATCTTTTCCTATCCCGGTATGGGCAACCTGATGGTCGATGCCATCCGCAACACCGACCTGCCGATCATTCAGGCGGTCGGTCTGACCTATTGCGTGGTGGTGCTGCTGGTCAGCATGACCGTCGACAGCCTGTATCTGATCCTGAACCCGAAGCTGAGGACCCGCTGACGTGACGAGACTTCCTCCCTGGGCGCGATCGGGGCGTGTGATCCTGGGCCTGTCGCTGGTGCTTATCGTGGTGCTGTGCGCGCTCTTCGCGCCTTGGCTCGCCCCGAACGATCCGAACCGGCAGGATCTGCTGGCCACACTCATGCCACCGGCCTGGGCGCCGGGCGGCAGCGCGACATGGCCGTTGGGAACCGACAGTCTCGGTCGCTGCATCCTCTCGCGGCTGATCTATGGCGCGCGGGTGGCGCTGACCGTGGCGGTGATCGCCTCGGCCGGGGCCATGACGCTGGGGGCGCTGCTGGCCTATGCCGCGGGTTATCTCGGCGGCTGGGTCGACTGGCTGATCGGGCGCATCGTCGATATCTGGTTGTCCTTCCCGCCGGTGATCCTGTCACTGATCCTGATGGTGGGCTTGGGCAGCGGGATCCAGAACGTGATCCTGGCCATCATCCTCGTCGACTGGACCCGCTTCTGCCGGGTTCTGCGCGCCGAAGTGATGGTGGTCTGTCAACGTGACTATGTGGCGGCGGCTCGGTTGATGGGCTTTTCGCACATGCGCACGGTGATCCGCGAGGTGGCCCCGGCAACGTTTCCGCTGCTCATCACGCTTCTGGCGCTGGAGATGGGGATTGCCGTGATCGTCGAGGCGATCCTGTCCTTCGTCGGGATGAGTGTGGGCGCGGACACCCCGGCCTGGGGCCAGATGATCGCGGATGCGCGCCAGACCATTTATCAGGCGCCCTGGAACGTCCTGTTTCCCGTCGGCGCGATCTTTGTAGTGGTGTTTGCCTTCAACATTCTCGGCGATGGCCTGCGTCGCACCCTCGACGCCCGGCTGACCCAATCGGAGCGCGGCTGAGATGGCGTTGCTCGAGGCACAGGATCTGTCGGTCGCCATGCAGCTTCAGACGCAGGAGTTTCCGGCGCTCTCAAACCTGACCTTCGCCGTGGAACCGGGGCGCACCCTCGGAATCGTGGGCGAATCGGGTGCGGGCAAGTCGATGATCACACGCAGCATCGCCCAGCTTCTGCCGCGCGGTTTCTCGGTTACCGGCGGCAGCCTGCGATTCATGGGCCGTGACCTGCTGGGCATGGAGCCCGACGCACGCCGCGCGCTCTTCGGCCGCGATATCGCCTTCGTCCCGCAGGAGCCGCTTTCGGCGCTCAACCCGGTGCTGACGGTGGGTCAACAGATGCGCGAGCATCTGTTGCGCATTGGCGTCGGGCGTGGCGGCTGGCGCGCAGGGGCGATCGCGGCATTGACAGATGTTCAGTTGCCGGACCCTGCGGGCCTGCTGTCAAAGTATCCGCATCAGCTCTCGGGCGGGATGTGCCAGCGCGTGCTGATCGCCATGGCCTTCGTCAGCCGCCCGAAGCTGCTGATTGCGGACGAGCCGACGACAGCGCTCGATGTCACGATCCAGGCCCGGATCATTGAACTGATTGCGGATCTGCAACGACAACACGGCACGGCGGTGATCTTCATCACACATGACCTGCGGCTTGCAGCGCAGATCTGCGACGTGATCATGGTGCTCTATGCCGGGCGACAGGCCGAGTATGGCCCCGGCCGCACACTGCTGGAGAACCCGCGACATCCCTATACGCGCTGTCTGCAACTCGCGGTGCCGGCGATGGCCGGGCCACGGCGCGGGCTTTATACCCTGCCCGAGCGGATGCCGGGGCTGCGTGCGGTCCGCGACATGTCCGGCTGCCGGTTCGCCGATCGTTGTCCGTTGGCCGACAGCGCTTGCCTCGCGGCTGAACCGACGCGCATCGAAGTCGAGCCGGGCCATACCGCCGCCTGCCTGCGCCCGGAGGCGACAGCTCGCATCGCTCCGCCGCCCCCGCCCGACCATGCGCCCGCCGAAACGATGACACGCACGCCCGTTCTGAAGCTCGATGATCTGGGCAAGGACTTCGTCACCCGCTGGCGCCTGATCGGGCAGCCCGACACGTTCAGCGCGCTGCGCAGCGCCACACTCGAACTGCATCCGGGCGAATTCCTCGGCATCGTGGGCGAGAGTGGCAGCGGCAAGTCCACGCTCGGGCGTCTCGTCGTCGGCCTCGACATGCCGACGCGCGGTCGCATCACGCTTCTCGATCGCGACATCGGCGATGACCGCCCCGAGACCCGCGTCTTTCGCCGCGAGAATGTGCAGATCGTCTTTCAGGATCCGCAATCGGCCCTCAACCCGCGCCGGCGGGTCGCCGCGATCATAACCCAGGTGCTGGAAGCGGCCGGCGTGCCCGAGGCCGAAAGGATGACACGCGCACGCGAACTGCTTCTGGAAATCGGCCTCGCGCCGGAAGCCGCGCAGAGTTATCCCGCGCAGCTGTCGGGCGGACAGAAGCAACGCGTCAACATCGCCCGCGCACTGTGCCGCCCCCCGAAAGTACTTGTGGCGGACGAGATCGCATCGGGCCTCGATGTTTCGGTGCAGGCGCAGCTTCTGAACCTGTTGCTGCGCTTGCGCAAGGAGCACGCGTTTTCCATGCTGTTCATCTCGCACGATCTGTCGGTGGTGCGCTATCTGTGCGACCGGGTCGCGGTCATGAATCGCGGCGAGATCGTCGAGACCGGCGCCACCGATGCGGTCTTTGCCAACCCCGCGCATCCCTATACCCGCAGCCTGCTTGCCTCGGTCCCGCCCGACCAGGCGACCGCCACCATCCCGGATCTTCAGGGAGCCACATCATGAGAACCGTCATATATGACCGCTGTGGCGGGCCCGAGGTGCTGCGATGCGTCACGGCGCCGGACCCGGAGCCCGGCGCGGGCGAGGTACTGATCGCTGTCGAAGCCGCGAGCGTAAACCCCGTGGATGCCAAGATCCGCAGCGGCAACTTTCCGGGCCTGCCGCGCAACGTTCCGGCCGGAAGCGGGCGCGACGGCGCGGGGGTCGTGGAGGCGGTGGGGGCCGGGGTCGATCCCGCGCTGATGGGGCGGCGCGTCTGTTACCTGGCACCACGCGGCATGGCGACCTGGGTGACGCGGCTCGCCCTGCCCGCCGATCTGGTCGAGCCGGTGCCCGAAGGGCTGGGACCGATCGAGGCGGCAGGCCTGCCGTTGGCCGGGATAAGCGCCTGGGCCGGCCTCATCGAGACCGGCGAACTCGGCGCTGGCGAGGATGCGCTGATCCACGCCGCAGCAGGGGGTGTCGGCAGCCTGGCCGTGCAACTTGCCCGCGCCCGCGGCGCAACCGTCTGGGCCGTCGGCTCGTCGGACAATGCCGATTACCTGGCCGGACTCGGTGCCGACCATGTCGTCCGTCGCGATGTGCAGGCCTTCGATGCGACGAGCGAAACCTTCGACCTTGTGTTCGACCTGATCGGCGGCGAAACGCATGAGCGCAGCCGCAAGCTGCTGCGTCCCGGCGGGCGGCTCATAGCCCTGAACGCCATGCCCTTCGGCGCCGCCTATGCCCGCGACGACATCAGCGAACGCATGGCCGAAGTGGAGCCCGGCACAGGCGCCCTGCGCGCGCTGCTCGATCTCGTGGCCTCCGGGGCTGTCGTGGCACAGGTGTCGCGGGTCCTGCCCTTCGCGGAATTCGTCGAGGCACATCGACTGATCGAAACGGGACGCACTCGGGGAAAGATCGTTCTCGACCTGCGCGGCTGAGCCCATGGCGCCCGGACGGCGTTCAGGCCTTGTCACCCGGTTCGCGCAACCCTGCCTCGCGCAGCAGCGGAAGGACGGACTCGGTGAAATAGGGCAGTTCGTCGAGAAAGTTGACAAATGACAACGTCGTCCCCGCAAAGCCCACCTCATGCATACGCTCCAATTCGGCGGCTATGTCCTGCGGCGTCCCGACCAGGGGGTAGGTACCTCCTCCGCCAGCAAATCGCTTGCGATGCAGCCGGTAGGTCTCCTCGGAATGTGACTGCGAATGCTTTTCCTTCGATTTCATGTACTTGTCGACGCTCGCGCTGTCCTCGAACTGCACCGCGTAACGGTCGTAATAGTCCTCCGCTTCGGCACGTGTCGGACGGCAGACGACATGGCAGGTGGTAAACACGCCCACATCGCGCCCTGTTTCGGCTGAGCGGCGGCGCATGTCCTCGATCGGCTCGCGCCCCTTCTCGATCTCGGTGAACGTGGTAAATAGGTAATCTGCGGCCCGGGCCGCGAAATCCCGCCCCGGCGGTGAAAAGGCCGCGTTCAACGTTACGGGCCGCGGATTTTGCAACGGGCGCGGTCGACCCGAAACGGCCTTGAGCTGATAGTACTTGCCGTCGTAGTCGAAGGGCTCTTCGCTGGTGTAAAGCCGCTCGACGATTTCGAACCATTCGAGCCCCTGCCCGTATCGATCCTCGATCAGGGGCAGACCAAACAGATCGAACTCATCCGGATTCCAGCCGCAGACGATGTTGAGGCCCGCGCGCCCGCCCGAGACATGGTCGATCGTGGCGAGCGCCTTGGCGGCAAGAACAGGATGAACCATCGGCACATGAACGGTGGAAAACACCGCGATCCGCCGCGTTGCGGCCGCCAGCGCCGAGGCAAGGGTCAGCGTCTCGAAGGACCATTCACGGCTGTTCATCTCACCGCCGAACCCTTTCCAGCGCGCGATCGGCAACAGGAACTCGTAACCCGCCGCGTCGGCATGCTGCGCCATGCGCAGAAGCTCGGGCCAGGTTGCGCCCCAGCGTTCGGGCACCTTTGTCAGCGTCAGCCCGCCGTCGGCATTCATCGAGAACACCCCGAGCTTGAAGGCGTTGGGCCCTTTCATCGGATGAATCGCGACTTCGGTCATGTCGGCTCCTCGCGCGCGGGCCCGTCCGTCGGGCGCCTGTGTTGAAAATACCGTGCGGCCGCCTCGACGAAGCGGCGCGCGAAGTCGGCGGCAGCGTCCGGATCGCGGCGGGCGAAACCCTCCAGCCCGACGCCCATCATTTCCAGCGCCTCCTCGCGCGCCCCGGGCAGCGCGAGAGTCATGCGCCGCAGCGTCCCGGCCTGATCGTCGAAACGCTCGAGCGCTTCGCGCAGGCGGCGGTTGGTCACGTGGGCAAGCCAACCCGCGCGAAAGGCATAGTTCGCCTCCAGGAAAGCATCGAGATCGGCGTCGGCCGTCGCCGACTGCGCCCCCTCAAAGGCGCGGCGCAGCGATCCGATCGCCTCCTGCGGCATCGATTTCGCGGCACGCGCCGCCGCCACCGGCTCGAGCAGGCAGCGCAGATCCACGATCTCATCCACTGCCTCCGCGGTTACCGGCGGCACGCGAAACCCTGACGCACCGGTTTCGAGCAGGCCATCCGCCACGAGCCGGGACAGCGCCTCGCGCACCGGGCTGCGCGATACGTTCATGTCCCGCGCCAACACCGATTCCACGAGCCGCGCCTCGGCGTCGAACGCCCCCATTCGAAGGCGATCGCGCAGGGCGCGGTATATCTGCTCGGTCAGCGGCGCCGGGCGCGTCAGGGGCTCAGGAAGGTCCTGTTTCATCTCCGAGAAATCCCTTGCGCGGCGCCTTGGTCTGGTGACAATAACTGTCGACAGTATTCAGTTAATGCCCACAATCTTCGCCACGTCAAGCCATGAGATTGATGCGTCCCTGACGCCGCCGCGAACCGGAAGGACCGACCATGACACAGGATCCGATCGAGGGACTCCGCCGCGCGCTTCCCGAAGACGCGGTCCTGATCGGCGCCGATATTCCGGCGTCGGTCGCCGGCGACTGGAGTTCGGCCGATCCGGTGATGCCGCGCGCCCTGATCCGGCCAGGCGACACCGAAGAGGTCGCGACCGCGCTGGAGGCCTGCAATCGTCTTGGCCTGCCGGTCACGGCGCAGGGCGGGCGCAGCGGACTTGCGGGAGGAGCCGTGCCCGCTGCGACCGGGGCGGCGCTGACGCTCGAGCGCTTGACCGTTATCGAGGAAATCGACCCGCTGGGCGGAACCGCGGTCGTGCAGGCAGGCGTGACGCTTGCCGCGCTGCAGACAGCGGCGCACGATCAGGGTCTGACGTTCGGCGTCGATCTCGGGGCGCGCGACAGCTGCACGATCGGCGGCAACCTGGCGACCAATGCCGGGGGTACGCGCGTTCTGCGCTACGGGATGATGCGCGAGAATGTGCTGGGGCTGGAGGCGGTGCTGGCTGACGGTACGGTGATTTCGTCGATGAACCGTCTGCTAAAGAACAATGCGGGCTACGATCTCAAGCAGCTTTTCATCGGCACAGAAGGCACGCTGGGCGTTATTACCCGCGCTGTCCTGCGCCTGCAGCCGGCGCCCGCGACCTCCGCCAGCGCATATTGCGGATTCCGTGACGCCGAGGCGATGCTCGGCTTCCTGATGCGCGCGCGCAGCCGCCTCGGGTCGGCGCTGTCGGCCTTCGAGGCGATGTGGCCCAGCTTTTGCACCCACATGACCCGGGCCCTGCCCGAACTGCGCCGCCCCTTCGATGCACCGCACGGTCTCCATGTCCTGATCGAGGCGGTCGGGACAGCCGATGACGGGGTGCAGGCACGTTTGCAGGCGCTGCTGTCGGAAGCGCTCGAGTCGGGCGACATGATCGACGCGGTGATCCCGTCGTCGGAGCGGGACCGAGCCGATCTGTGGGCGCTGCGCGAGAGCGTGGCACATTTCGATCGTGTGTTCGGACCTATCATCGCCTTTGACGTTGGGGTGCCGGTCGCGGCGATGGGCGATTTCGTGGCGCGGATCGAGACCGAGCTCACCGAATGCTGGCCCGGTATCGTCGCGATGAGTTACGGTCATATCGGCGACAGCAATCTGCATCTCGTCTGCCACCTTCCCGGTGCGGGTGCCGATCAGCCGCATGAGGAGGTGTCGAACCTCGTATATCGTCGCGTGGTCGGGGCCGGCGGCAGCGTTTCGGCCGAACACGGCATCGGCACGCTCAAGCGCAAGGCGCTCGCGCTCAACCGCAGCCCGGCAGAGCTGGCGCTGATGGCGCGGATGAAACGCGCGCTCGATCCCAACGGCATCCTCAACCCTGGCAAGGTCATCACGACATGAGGCGAAGGTATTTCGGCGGCAGCGATGCGTCACGGGCCCTGTCCGTCGCCGAGTTGCGGCATATGGCGGCGCGACGGTTGCCGCCCTTCGTGTTCGAGTATCTCGAAGGTGGGGCCGAGGACGAAGTCACGCTGACACGCAACCAGGCGGCATTCGACCGCGTCGCCTTCCGGCCGCGCGCGCTTGTCGATGTAGGGCAGGTGGATCTGTCGTGCGAGGTGCTGGGCCGACGCTGGCGCGTACCCTTCGCCATCGGGCCGACCGGGTTCAACAGCCTGATCGCGCCCGACGGCGACCGCGCGCTGGCCCGGGCGGCGCGCGCGGCGGGCGCGCCCATGGTGCAAAGTACCGTCTCCAACGCCACCATCGAGGCGATCGCGGCGATCGAGGGGCTCGACCACTGGCTGCAGCTTTACGCGTTCAGATCGCTCGAATTCATGGAGCGCCTGGTGGAACGGGCCCGCGCCGCAGGGGTGCACGGCCTCATGCTGACTGTCGACGGCAGCGTCTTCGGCAATCGCGAGTGGGACAAACGCAGCTATCGCCCCGGCACCACCGACCCCACCCTGCGCCAGAGACTGGCCACACTGGCCCATCCCCGCTGGGGGATCGGCATGCTGAGCCAGGGGGGCGTTCCCACCTTCGGCAATATCGTCGAGATGCTGCCCGAAGGCCGGCGCGACATGGCATCCGCCGCCGGCTGGGCACGCGAACAGATCGATCCGGCGCTTGACTGGGCCTGGCTGGACTGGCTGCGGAACATCTGGGATGGACCGCTCGTCATCAAGGGAATCGCCCGTGCCGACGATGCCCGCCGCGCCCTCGACGCCGGGGCGCAAGGCGTGGTGCTGAGCAATCACGGGGGGCGGCAGCTCGATGGCACTCAGGCCACGATCACCCTGCTGCCCGAGATTGCCGACGCGGTCGGCGGCCGGATGACGATCCTGATCGACAGTGGCTTCCGTCGCGGCACCGATATCGCCAAGGCGTTGGCGCTGGGGGCGGATGCGGTTCTGTTGGGACGCGCGACGCTCTACGGCCTCGGTGCGGCCGGCGAGGCGGGTGCAAGCCGGGCGCTTGCGCTGCTGGAAGCAGAGTTGTACCGCACGGTCGCCCTGCTCGGCTGCCGGGATCTCTCGGCGCTCGGCCCGCAGCTTCTGGACCGTGGGGATCGCGGGCCGCTGGATGCGTCACGCTGAGGCGGGGCAGTTACCGGATCTCGTTGACGTAACGGTGCTTCGTGGTTTCGGCGTGGTGCAGCGCATGCGCCACTGGCGCGTTCGCCTCGTCAAAGGCCGTCTCCTCGATCTGCAGGACAGGTGCGCCCGCGTCGACGCCGAGCGCGTCGGCGATGTCCGCCGTGGCGGCGACGGCCGCAAGTTGCTCGCGCACAGCCGCGATGCGAATGCCCGCTGCATCGTTCATGTGACGGTAGAGCAGACCCGGTGCGGCCTCGGGCGTTTCGGGGAAGTCGGGGACACGCTGCGCAGGAAGCGTGAAGAGATCATGCATCACCGCCCTGCCATCGACAAGGCGCAGCCGTCGCAGGCGCAAGACCTGCGCCCCATCCGCAAGGTCGAGCATGCCGCGTTCCGCCTGCGTCGCCCGGCCGCGGGCGATGCCGAGGGTGCGGGTCTGTGCGCGGCACAACCGCCCGTCCAGATCATGCAGGCGATAGTAATCCAGCAGGAAACGCAGGCTGTGGCGCGGCGTGCGGCCGGTGACGACGGTGCCGGTCTTTCGTCGCCTGCTCAGCACGCCCGCCGCGGTGAGCTCGGCCAGCGCGCGGCGCAGGGTGCCGACAGCCACCCCCATCGACGCCGCCAGCGCGTTTTCGCCCGGCAACACGGTGCCCGCCTGCCAGTCGCCACGGGTAATCGCCTCGGCGATGCGCGCCTCGACCGCCCGCCAGCGTGGGACGGCCTCCGGCAACGGAGCTGACAGGACCGCATCTTCAGCATCGTTCGAAGCGTTGCGCTGCACGGACATCGGACTTGATCTTTCATATTTCTATAAAGAATATAGAATGCGACAATCTACCGCAACCCCGTGGAGGGCACCAATGCCGAAACAGATCAAGCTTGGCCTGTCGATGTGGCGCATGGGCTATCACATTGCCGCATGGCGCCACCCGCAGGTGACGCCCACGGGATCGATGGATTTCCAGCACTTCCTCGAGGTCGCGCAGATCGCGCAGCACGGCTTGTTCGACCTTCTGTTCATGCCCGACGAGCTGGCCATCCGCGGCAGCGACAATCCGCCCGGCGCACTGCAGCGCCAGAGCAACGGCGCCGAGCTGGAGCCGATTACCCTGTTATCGGCGCTGGCGCCCGTGACTCAGCATATCGGCCTCGTCTCCACCGGCTCGACCACCTACAGCGAGCCCTACAACCTCGCGCGGCAATTCCTCTCGCTCGATCATCTGAGCGGCGGGCGCGCCGGGTGGAACGTCGTCACCTCCTGGGGCAAGGAGGATGCGCTCAATTTCGGCCACATGGACACGCCCGACTACAACCTGCGCTACGAGCGCGCCGGCGAGTTCGTCGATGTCGTGCGCGGCCTGTGGAACAGCTGGGACGCCGACGCATTTCTGCGCGATCAGGAAAGCGGGCAGTATTACGATCCCGACAAACGCCATGTACTCAACCATGAGGGCAAGCATTTCCACGTGCGCGGGCCACTCCATGTCGCGCGCTCGGTCCAGGACGAACCGGTGATCGTGCTCGCCGGCGATTCCGACGAAGGCCGCGAGATCGCCGCGCGATCGGCCGATATCGTCTTCACCGCCAAGCAGACACTGGAGGATGCGCAGGCCTTCTATGCCTCGGTCAAGGGGCGGCTGAAAAAATACGGCCGCACCCCGGAAGATACCGTCATCATGCCCGGCATCATGCCGATCACCGCGCCCACGCGCGACGCGGCGCAAGCCAAGTTCGACCGCATCCAACAGCTGATCGACCCGGTCGTCGGGCTCGCGGCACTGTATGACCGGCTGGGCAACCTTTCCGGACACCCGCTCGACGGGCCGGTGCCCGAGCCAAAGGACCCCGCCTTTCGCAGCCGCGCCGAAACGATCTGGCGTTTTGCCCAGCGCGAGGGGCTGACGATCCGCGAGCTTTACCGCATCCAGGCGGCCGGGCGCGGGCATCGCGTCGTCGTCGGCACCCCCGCCCAGATCGCCGACACGATGCAGGAATGGGTGGAGGCCGAAGCGGCCGACGGGTTCAATATCGCACCGACGCATCTGCCGGCCGGAATTCAGGATTTCGTTTCCCTGGTGGTCCCCGAACTGCAACGCCGCGGGCTGTTCCGCACTGCCTATGAGGGCACGACGTTGCGTGGCAATCTGGGATTGACGCGGCCCAAGCCGCGCTGAACCTAGAGGCGGAACTGCGCATGAGCGAACTGCACTACCAGGGGCTCGTGGAGATCGGGCGGCGCATCGCGGCACGCGAGACCACCGCGCACGAGGTGACGGCGCAACAGCTTGACAGGATCGCCCAGCACACTGACCTCGGCGCTTTCATTGCGCTGCGCGCCGAGGCGGCGATGGACGAGGCCGCGAGCGCCGATGCCGAGATTGCCGCGGGGCAGCATCGCGGGCCGCTGCATGGCGTGCCGGTGGCGCTCAAGGATGTCATCGACATGGCCGGGATGGCCACCACCGCCGGCATGGCGCTGCGTGCCGACGCCATCGCCGCTGACGATGCCACCGTCACCCGCCGTCTGCGCGCGGCAGGTGCCGTCATCCTGGGCAAGCTGACACTCACCGAAGGGGCCTTCGGCGACCACCGCCCGCCCTTCGGCGCGCCGGTCAATCCCTGGGACGCAAAGTTCTGGCCCGGCGCCTCGTCCAGCGGCAACGGCGTCGCGACGGCGGCGGGGCTGTGCTTTGGCAGTATCGGCACCGACACCGGCGGCTCGATCCGCATGCCTTCTGCCGCCAATGGCGTCGCCGGGCTCAAGCCCACCCGCGGCCGGATCAGTCGTCACGGGGTGTTTCCACTGGCGCGCACGCTCGATCATGTCGGCCCGATGGCCCGGCGGGTCGAGGATCTCGCGGCCGTTCTAGCCGCCGTGGCCGGCCCCGACCCGAAGGACGCGACCTGTGCCCGGCCTTTCGTCGGCAACCCGTTGGCGGAGTTGAAGCGCAGCGTGCAGGGGCTGCGGCTGGGGATCGATCCGCGCCTTGTCAGCGAGGCGGTCGATCCCGAGATCACCGCCGCCGTGGTGGAGGCCGCACGCCTGCTTTGCGCGGCCGGCGCGCGGCGGTGCGAGCTGCGCTTTCCCGATATCGGCAATGTGGTGGATCTGTGGTTCGACATCTGCGCTGTCGATGCCGCCCATGTCCACGCCGCGACCTGGCCCGGGCGGCGCGCGGAATATGGGCCGGCGCTTTCGGCCTGCCTCGAACACGGCACCGCGCTTTCGTCGCAGGATTATCACGCAGCGCTCCTGCGACGCGAGGATCTCGGCGGCCGGATCGAAGCGCTGTTCGATGAAGTCGACGTGCTCGTGCTGCCGGTGTTCGCGCGCACGGTGCCCGAGGCCGCGCACGCAGCGAACATGAACGCGGCGATGATCGAGGAGCTGCATCGCTTCACCTGCCCCTTTACCCTGTCGGGGCACCCCTGTGCAGCGGTGCGCGCCGGAACGGACCGCAACGGAATGCCGATCGCGATCCAGTTCGTGGCTGCGCGCTTCGAGGAAGCGCTCTGCCTGCGCGCTGCGGCGGCGTTCGAGGCGAAAACGCCCTGGCACAGACTCCATCCGCCCCTCGGCTGACCCGGGCCCCGGACACCCGGTTCGCCGCGGTGAGCGCCGCGCTCGGACGCGCGGCACCTCGGCCGATACCCGGCCGCAAGAGATCGGCTGATGCCCATGGCGTCACTGCGCTGTCACCCGGCGCGATGGCGTGATCGACACCTCCGGCCGCTGCTCACGCTGCCAGCGCGTCCCAGTCGCCCGCCGCCAGGGTGCGGCACATATCCGTGATCGCGCGCTGCGACATCCGGGCAGGATCAAAGACACCCTCGATCGTATAGCGGGAAAGTATCTTCTGCTTGATGCGGAAGGTCTCGATCCGGTGCATGCTCCATTCGGCGAAAAGACGATGGTCCACATCATGAGCGCAGAGCACCTGAATGCCGTGGTGGCGATCATCCCGCATGATCCGCATGAAACACTCGCCGATCGTGGTCGCTTCTCCCTCCAGCAATTGCATGAAATGCTGGTCCCCGACGATCAGGGCGCCAGTGATCCCGTCGCGAACATTATTGTCGCGCGACTTCTGCAATATCCGGTCGAGTGTATCGACAGCCGTGCCGTCGTGGCGCGACGCGTAGATGAGCTGGGCTAGCTGCATGGCTGTTCCTCGTGAAGAGCGCCGTCCTTTGCGTGCGTCCAGACTATCGACCTGCGGGCACCAAACTCAAGCGCTTAATGCTTGAACCACCCCGCCTGAGCGCGGGCAGAGCCATGCGCCCATCGCTGATCGTCTGCGCCGAACGCATACGCGCGGCGCGCCGCTAGCGAAGCATTGGCTTTCCCGGGTCCGTCTCGCGGCTGTCCGCCACGACCGCAAGTGTCAGCGCGGCGTGCAGCGGGGCGAGCGGGTGTATCCGCGTCGCGCGCAGCGGATGCCCTTCGACAAAATCGGCATGGATGAACTCGCCGAGCTCCCCCACAAGGTCCTTGAGAGTCGCGCAAGGCCCCACCCGTTCGGGGTGCAGATCGATCGTCACCGGACGTTCGACAAGCCGCAGCATATCGACAAGTTCGGCTCCCGGCGACTCGAAGGAGGGCAAGCCGCGCGCCTCGTGCAGCGGAACCCAGTCGCTGTCGCGCGTGCCGATGATGCCGGTGATCGACCAGAAGGTGCGGTCCTGCGGCTCGCATGGCTGAGGATTGTTCCGGCCAAGTATGCCGTCGCGCATGGGCTGGACAACCACTTCCAAGAGATCCTGACGCTCCTGCCCGAGCGTCGATCGACGCTTGTCTTTCGGCTTCGTCATTCCGAGCTGCTTTCGGAAGGGAACCAGATCTGCTCAGAGAATCTCCAAGATGATGCAGGCGCCAGTATCAGGACAATCGTGGCGCGCGCGTGCCGAAACACGGGCGCACGGAGGCCGAGAATGAGGAAGTTTCAAGGCTGCCGGGCGCCTGCCTGTCCGCGTCGTGCCCCTGCAGAGGCACCGGAACCGTCCACTGCCCGCTCCCGGCATGACCGGTGCGAAAGTCATGTAGCAGTGTCGCCGCCATACCACGCAGGTTGATCGCACCCGCCAAGGGGAGATCAAGCAGCAGCGAAGCGCAACGGCGCAAAAAAGGCCCCGCAATCCATGCGGGGCCTCGAGGGAGAGAGTGATGATCGCCCCGCAAGGCGACCATGATCGAGAATCACCCGGAGCAAGGCCTCAGCGAAAGAGGGTGGGATCGCTCGGGCGGGCCGCATCGATCTCGGCAGCGTCCGAGAAGGTAGAGACGGTAATGTCGCCGGCATCGCCCATCGTGGCCCGGTCGCGGGGGATGAAGAACTCGGCCACCTCGCCGACGCCGTGCACGCCGGTCGTGGCGAAGCCTTCCTTGGCCGCCTCTGCGACGTCGCGCGGCAGCGGATCCCCGACGCCGGGAACGGACGCATGCGCGGCGGTGGCCAGAAGGGCGGCGGCGATCATGGCGAGAGTGGTGGTCGTCAGTTTCATGGCTCGGTTCCTTTCAGTTCGTCATGTGTTGCCCGGACATCTGCCTTTCGGTGTCGGATCGGCATCTGCCTTTGCTGTGATCCCAGGATGGGCATTCTCGCGCACCCGATCAAAACACCTCCATTCACGGCGGCGCAGTGCGGCGCGCGGGTGTAATCACAGGACCGTCAGCGCCCTGAGAGCAGAAGGATTTCGTGTCTTAATATCAGCGCACTGAGAGCCGCAACCTGACGGCATCACCGTGACCTCGCTCACGCATCACGGCTGCGTGCGGGATGGCAGCGCCTTGTCACCGGCGCAGCGATGCCGCCGCCACGACGCGTTACGACACCTTTCGAACCGCGCTCAGCCGGGCTGAGGCGCGGCCTGTGCGCAGCGGCGTGCGGCGTAGTGAAGGGAAAACAGCATGCCCGCAAGCAGCAGAATGAAGGCGATCGGGACCATAAGCCCCATCAGCGTGAGCAGCCCGGCGGTGACCTGCACGCCCAGTAGCAGGAACAACAGCGGAGCGCAGCACGCCGTCCCCGCCAGCAGGCCCGGCAACCCGGCGAGCACGCCGGTCAGCGGGCTCAGCCCGCACTGCACCGCACAGCGACGCGCGATCCGCACGAGCGCGATCTGGGCGCCGGTCAGCGCGCCCAGCACCGCACCGATCGCCAGATTGACCGGTGATATCAGCCACACCACGAACGGGGCTTCCAGCATCCCGATGGGCTCGAAATGAAACGGCCCGCGGGTGCGCCAGATCATCTCGGCCCAGCCGGGAACGAGAAGCGCCTCCGGCGCGCGCGCGGCGCGTGCATCCACCGTCAGGTCACCAAGCGCGATCTGGAAGAGCACAACATAGACCAGCGTCACCGACCAGAAGATCAGATGACTGATTGGATCTCGGGCAAGCTCGCGCAGCATTTCAACCATGCAGGGCCGTCTCCGGATAGAAAGCCGTCCAGGCGAACCACATCGCCTCGAAGGCGTTGACCGGGGTGAGCCCGTCGCCTCCCGACCAGGTGACGCCATTCGGCCCGGTGCCGTCAGTCGATGCCTGCGCCTGTGTACGCCCCGCAAAGACGTAGCCGGTGTCGAGCGCGCTATCGTGGATGGCGGTGAACACGGCGCCGCCGCTTTCGAGTTCGAGCCGCCCGGCCTCGCGCAGCACGTCCTTGCCTACGGCAACCGCCGCGTCGGCTGTGCGCGCGCCGAGCACCACGGATTTCAGCGGGAGTCGGCCATCCTCGTGCATCACCGGAAACATCCGATCACTGTCGGGACGGTAGTAGCCGCTGCGCGGGTTGTAGGCACCATAAGGGTCGCGATTGTAGTTGCGGGCGAAGCCGGTTCGCGTCGAAAGAACCCAGGTATCGGGGTGGGTTGCGCGCCAGCGTTCCCATGTGGTCCACATCATCGGGCGTTCGACGAGCGCGCTGCCCGTGTGCGGCCCGCTGATGCCCACAGCCAGGATCTGCGGAAACCAGGTATCGGTGTCGCGATCATACATGATCAGATTGCTGTTCACGAGCCGCCCCGAGACGCCGAACTCGGTGCCGCCACGTTCAAAGGTGATGGCGGTCCCGGTGAGCGGGCAATAGGTCACTGCCAGGCCCGTACCGCCCACAGTGTCATTGACGATTTCGTGCCATACCAGGATGCGCTGCGGATACGCACGCGCAACCCCGTTCTCGACCAGGCCGAACACGATGTCGCCGTCGTCGAGATAGCCGTCCGCCTCCTCGGGGGACCAGAACTCGGGCGCGTCGATGGCCGGGATACCGTCCTTGCCCGGCCCGCCGGAAAGCTTCGCCGCGTCATACTCGGCGGGGTCGCGCGGTGTCAGTCGCCCCTGCGACAGCAACGGATAGGGCGCGCTTGCGGCCCGCGCCCTGAATGGATGGCTGATCCCGGCCGCGAATGCCAGTCCCGCCCCGCCGAACAGCATGCGGCGGCGCGTCATGTTCATGGATGTCATCTGTGCCCTTTCGGCAGTGGCGCATGTCATGCGCACGGGTCTCCTTGGACTCGTTTCATCTGCGGACTCATTCGCCATGACGCGTCCCATGGTTACCGCAGCCGCGAAAGAACCCCGCGATGACTGGCGAGCCGGTCACGCCCTTGGACCTGCGTTTGGCGGGGTGTCGCGGTGGCGGTTTTGCTGTCACGACCCGTCTCATGCCCCGCCGGACCGGCCGCCGGGAAACCGCGAAACATGGGCTTCGAAACTCTCCCGCAGGACGGCACGGTCAACCAACCCGCTGATGACCTGCTGCATCTCGCCGTCCCCATCGAAGAGCAAGAGCGTGACATGGGGCACGCCGTATCTGCTGGCCAGGGCACGGCCTTCGGGCGACCGGATGTCGGCCACCCGCACCACGAGCTGGGCGTCACTGAAGGACTTGGCCGCGCTCAGGGTTTCGCTTTGCAGGGCGCGGCAGGTCGCGCATTGCGGATCATGGATCTGCACCACGACCGGAACACCGTTGCCGATCACCGATAGATCGTGCCGCTCGACATGCCCCCGATAGCTGTCGGCGAGCACCCAGCCGCCCACCGACAGCACCGCCGCCGCGATCGCGCCGTTCCTGATGCCACGCAGCAGGCGCCGCCGCGTGAACGCGGTACCGGATGATGTGACGTGCGCCGGGGCCTTGCGCGCAGCGGCTGCGCCCGCCTTGCGTCTCGACCCGGTGCGCCTTGACGATTTCTTCATTGCGTGACCTCGGACGCGATGCGATGCGGCCGCGGCGCATCGCGCCGTCGCCACGCCGCCCGTTGCGGTTCAAGCTATCTGATCGAAGATCCTGTCAATCTGCGCGAGGCCGAGATTGCCGCTGTAGCGTGCGCCATTGATCAGCAGCGTCGGCGTCGCCTGAACCCCGAACACCTCGGCGCCCTCGCTGCGCTCGGCCAGGATGCGCTCGGCCAGGGGCCGGTCGGCGCGGCACGCGGCGAACTGATCGCCGTTCAGCCCGGTGCTGGCCGCGATCCGGCGCAGCGCGTCGATGGGATCGGAGGCCCTGGTCCAGTTCGACTGCTCGGCATAGAGGATGTCGAGCAGCGCATAGAAGCGGTCGCGGTCGCTGTCCCCGCAATGCAACAGAACCGCTGCAGCCATCGCCAGCTGATCGAGCGGGAAATGGCGATGCACGTAGCGCACGCGTCCATCCGGAATGTGTCCGCGCTTGAGCGCCGCTGCGGTGTGTTCATGAAACGCCGCGCAATGCGGACAGGCCAGCGAGCCATACTTGATCAGCGTGATCGGGGCATCCGACGCGCCCAGAACAAAATCATCCTCGCGCAGCGGGACATCGCCGAATTGCGCCTCGGCCTGCGGGCCGGACTCTCGGGAGCGGGATCGACTGCCACCCGTAGAAGGACTTCGATGCACCGTATCATGCCAGGCCAGAGCCGGGGACGCGGTAAAGGTTCCCGCAGCGATGGTGGCGATGGCGACGCGCCGGGTGTAGCGATCAGGCATTCGAATCTCCTTCAGGTTTCCTGGTGCGCGGGGCGGAGTGTTCAGGCCAGCCCGGCCGGCGGCGAAATCACGATGCGCCCGCAGGCAGGCTTCCTGCACCAGATCCTCGGCCGCCGACGGGTGCGGCGAGAGGCGCAACGCCGTGCGATCGAGCGCATCGAAATGCGGGCGCGACAGCGCATCGAACCCCGCCGTTCCGTCCCGCACCCCCATTCACCGCACTCCTGAACCTCGCGTCGCGAACGCGTCTGCCCACGCGAAAGGCTGCAGCGTGACATGAAGAGTTCGCGGCGCGAAGCCATCGGCCCGTCACGAATGCGTTACGCTCGGACGGCCCGCATGCGCGGCAACACACGCGCGGCACGCATCCAAGGTGGCCGCCCTTTCTGCATGGGCCGGCCTGCGCCTTACCGCCCCTCGGACGCGCTTCGACGCAGCCGGACCGCGCCGTGCCTGCGCCTCCTCGATGACCGCTGCGGAGAGGGGAAAGGCAGGTTGAGCCCGGGCCCCGCCGGTCGATGGCGGCCGCCCCAAGCCCGTGGCAGTCGGGGCTTGGGGCGAACGGCCCGACAGTTCACAATCGTTTGTGCTGTCTGGCTTGTCGGCTGTTGATAGGGTTGTGTCGTGCCGACGGTGCCCGTGTACGGAGGAGAACATGACTCGATCGACGACAGACAAGAAGCTGCGCCATTGGTGCGGCGGTCGACGCGAGGCGGGGCAGGATGCTCCGTTTCTGGCAGCGCTCGACGGGAATCGCTGGACGGCGGGAGACGCGGACAACTGGGATGCTTGCTGGTACACGGGCATGCCGCGCCCGAAGGCGTTCAGCGATCGCCCTCCCGGCACTTGGGTCAACCACATACCCGGCAACAACTGCCTGACGATCAAGAGCGCGCTGGCGCGGACCCTGTCGATCGCGCGGGCCCGCCAGATCGCCGAAGCCGGCCCGGAAAGTGACACGGCGCGGCGGATGGATTTCCTGCCCGAGACCTTTCCGCTGCCCGACGCATACCACAGCCTTCAGGCCGCCGCAGCGGCCGAGCCCGAGCAGCGCTGGATCCTCAAGCCGTGCAATTCGTCCCGCGGTCGGGGGATCTCCATCCTGCCGGATGCGGCGCTTGCGCCCAATGACAAGGCGTTCATGGTTCAGCGCTATCTCGACCGGCCGCACACCATCCGCGGGCACAAATATGTGCTGCGCTTCTACGTGGCCTTCACCTCGGTCGAGCCGCTGCGCGTCTATCTCTATGAGGAAGGTTTTGCCAAGCTCGCTTCGCACCCCTATGCGCCGGACGACATCACCGATCTGTACAGCCATCTGACCAATCCGGACGTGAACGCGACCAATACCGAGAGCGAGTCGCCCGTCATCTTCATTCCGATGCGCGACTACCGCCCCTGGCTGCGCGAGCAGGGCCATGACGATGTGGCGCTCTTCGAGCGGCTGCAGGATCTGGTACGCATTACCACCGTGTCGGCGCGCGAATACATGCGCCGGCGCAGCGCCGCGCTGAATGCCGACACGCGGCGGTGCTTCGAACTGATCGGGCTCGATGTCATGCTGGATGCCGACCTGAAGCCGTGGATCCTGGAATGCAATCTCAGCCCGTCGCTTGACGTCTGTGCGGCACCGCAGGATGGCGGCACCGCCGAGGCCGAGATCAAGCCGCGCATGGTGCGCGAACTGGTCGACATGATGGGCTTCAACCGGGCGGCACCCGCGAACGAAGAATTCGCCGACCCCGCCGAACGCATTGTCGCCGAGACCCGTGACGAGCAATCCCGCGCCGGGGGCTGGCAGCCGCTGGTGCCGACGGCGACCCCGCAGGATTACCTGCCATTCATGCCCCTGCCCCGCGCCGCGGACTTGGTCGCAGCGGACGCCCTGGCCGGCGGCGGGGTGCAGCGGCCGGTGCTCGCACGGCACCGGGTCGAAGAGATCATCGACGATGACACCCTCACGCTGCATTGCCGCCAGGACGGCAAGATGTACCGGCTCAACGATACGGCGGCATGGATATGGCTGCAGGCGGTGGAGGGCGCGAATCCTGACATGATCGCCGCTGAAATGGCGCGCCTGAGCGGCAAGACTGACCCCGCCGGGCAATGGGAGATGCGTCGCCTGGTCTGGGATCAACTGGCCGACTGGGTCGAGCTGGCGATGCTGCGCAAGACCGGACCCGACGGAATTCCGGATGCGCCGGACACCTTCAACGCGGATGTTCGTCCCTATCTTGTACGGAAATCGGCAACGGCAGAACCGATGGTTCTGCGCGCGGGTGCAGCGCGCATTCGTGTCGAACCGGGCGACGCGCTGGCGGCGGCCCGGCTGAAGGCTGTATTCGATCTGCAAAAGGATGTGGGGCGCGCCGCGGCTCCGAATGACGGGATCGACGTGCTGCGGCGGCGCGGCGGATACGCGCTGGCCCGTCAGGGGCAGATCGCGGTGCCGCAGACAAGCCTGGCCGGGCTGGCACCGAGGATGCGCGAGCAGCTGTTCGATCTGGCGCTCGCGGCGGAGTCCGTCGCGCCGGTCGGGTTGGCGGTGACGACGATTTGCCTGCGTGGTCGCGGCGCATGTGGACGCCGGCGCACGGTGCTCGTCGCGGGAGGCGATGGGGACATTCTTGTCGACCAGGCCACCTTCGCACTGGCCGAGGCGCTGAATGCGGATCTGGGCTGGGGGGCCGCCGTGGCTGCCGACGAGATCGGTGCGGCATCCGCGCTCGGGCTTCCCGTGGCGATGCCGGAAGGTGTGGGATTGGCCGTGTCCGACCCCGCCATGGGATCGCGTCGCGACCTGTGGCCGCGCGGACGACGCGGTTGTCTGCTTCCTTCGGCAGAGGGCTTGGCCGGGGCGGATATCGACATCCTCGGGCTTGTCGTATGCCGACCGGACGCGCCGGATGGCGACACCGCGATCCCGACCATGGATGCAGTCGGCGTCTTGGTGTCGGCACTGCGCCATGCTCCGGATGCGAAGATTCCGGACGATCTGGTACGCACCCTTCACGCCTGGGTGGCGGGCTGGCCCCGCTGGTCGCTGAAGGAAACAACGGTCGAGTCCGTTGCCGCGGATATCCGTGCCTCGGCGTATTCCGAAGCGCGCTGATCCAGAGAGCATTCTGTGAAAA